>NZ_JAUBSA010000040.1:0-53752 GCF_036702115.1 Microcoleus sp. LAD1_D5
CTGGCAGGACAAATGTTTGAGGATGAATTAGAGCTGGCTTATGCCGTAATTAATGGGGTAGAAGCTAGAGGAAAAAAAGGAAACTACCCTACAATACGCATTAAATTTAGCTCCGAGCTGGTTACTGAATTTTTTGTTACATAGTTGTTATAAACTTTCCCACCGACTTACTTAGTAGTCAGGACGAGGTTGCGGGATTTATTGGCGTTTAACTGACCCTCTCGAACGCGGTGCCGAAGCGCCCGATTGGTTTTATGTGCCGAATGTTCCCCCACTATTAAATGGTGAGGTGCGACGTTCTTATGTATTGTGGAAAGAATACGTTGCACCGGTGATTGTACTGGAATTTGTGTCGGGGAATGGTGCAGAAGAGCGAGATAAAACGCCGCCGCCCGAACCAGGTCAAGCCGAAGAACAAAAGGTGGGCAAATTTTGGGTTTACGAACAGGCGATTCGCGTGCCTTACTACGGCATTTATGAAGTGAAAAAAGCTGCTGTAGAAATGTATCATTTAGAGGATAATCGCTATCAGCTAATGAGTGCAAATGAGCGAGGTCACTATCCGATTCCTCAGCTTGGAGTTGAGTTGGGAATTTGGCCAGGTGAATATGATGAGATGAATTTGCCTTGGTTGCATTGGTGGGATAGTGAAGGGAATTTGTTGTTAATTGGGGAGGAACGTGCTCAACAAGAAAACCTGCGGGCGGAACGAGAACGCCTTGGCGCTGGAGAAGAACACCTTCGCGCTGAAGAAGAAAAACAACGGGCCGATCGCCTAGCAGCAAAATTGCGCGAAATGGGGATTAATCCTGATGAGGTGTGATTGTTTTTAGAGGGTTAAATGGGGTACAATCGCACTTTTTAAACAGCAGAAAGATCAGAAGCCCCAAAAGGGCGATCGCTCCCCTCATCTATCTCTCAATATTAAGATTTCCTTAGTTGCTGCCGTGGCGCACAGAAATCGGTGATACAATCAACAGCTTAGCTAGGGGTGCCCGAATATCCGGGCTGAGAAAACACCCTTAGAACCTGAGTCTGGGTAATACCAGCGGAGGGAAGCTGTTTATCAAGGAAATTAAATATGCGTACCGAATGGATCGCTAAGCGTCAGGGGCAAAGCAATGTATCTCAAATGCACTACGCCCGTCAAGGTGTAATTACTGAGGAAATGCACTTTGTTGCTAAGCGAGAAAATCTCCCGCCAGAACTTATCCGCGCCGAAGTTGCGCGGGGACGGATGATTATTCCCGCTAACATCAACCACCCGAATTTGGAACCGATGGCGATCGGCATTGCCTCTAAATGCAAAGTCAATGCTAATATCGGTGCATCTCCCAACTCTTCCAATATGGAAGAAGAAGTTGACAAGCTTAAACTAGCAGTGAAATACGGCGCTGATACCGTGATGGACTTGTCCACCGGCGGCGGGAATTTGGATGAAATTCGCACTACAATTATCAAAGCTTCACCGGTGCCGATCGGTACTGTACCAATTTACCAAGCTTTAGAAAGCGTTCATGGTAATATGGAAAGTCTGACGCCGAATGACTTTCTTCACATCATTGACAAACACGCTCAACAAGGTGTTGATTACCAAACTATTCACGCCGGAATTTTGATTGAGCATTTGCCGTTGGTGAAAAATCGGCTAACTGGAATCGTCTCTCGCGGCGGTGGCATTTTGGCGCGGTGGATGCTGCATCACCACAAACAAAATCCCCTCTACACTCACTTTAACGACATCATTGAAATCTTCAAAAAATACGATGTTTCGTTTAGTTTGGGAGATTCCCTCCGCCCCGGTTGCACTCACGATGCGTCGGATGATGCTCAATTAGCTGAACTCAAAACTTTGGGACAATTAACTCGCAAAGCTTGGGAACATGACGTGCAGGTAATGGTGGAAGGGCCCGGTCACGTTCCGATGGATCAAATTGAGTTTAATGTCAAAAAACAAATGGAGGAATGTTCGGAAGCGCCCTTCTATGTTTTGGGGCCGTTGGTGACAGATATTGCACCTGGATACGACCACATTACCTCAGCTATTGGGGCGGCGATGGCTGGTTGGTACGGTACTGCAATGCTTTGTTACGTGACGCCGAAGGAACACTTAGGATTGCCGAATGCTGAGGATGTCCGAAACGGGCTGATTGCTTACAAAATCGCGGCTCACGCGGCAGATATTGCACGGGGCCGTCCGGGTGCGCGCGATCGCGATGATGAACTCTCGAAAGCGCGTTACAATTTCGATTGGAACCGTCAATTTGAGCTGTCATTAGATCCAGAACGCGCAAAGGAATATCACGACGAAACTTTGCCGGCGGATATCTACAAAACTGCTGAATTCTGTTCAATGTGCGGGCCTAAGTTCTGTCCGATGCAGACTAAGGTTGATGCCGATGCTTTGACGGAATTAGAGAAGTTTTTGGCTAAGGAACCTGTAGCCCAAAGCTAATTGGATTAATTCTTAAGGTGCTGATGGCGCACCTTACTTAATCGTAAAGCTGTTTCGTTTTTTGTGGGGCGGGCATCCTGCTCGCCCAAAACTAGGGTGCTGATGCCGCACCTTACTTAAGGTTATATTAAAAGGAGTTACCGAAAAGGAGAATTGCGATGTCCGTTCAACTTCAAAAACGCCTTTTTACGGTGAAAGAATATCATTTAATGGGTGAGACAGCGATTCTTTCTGAAGCTGAGCGCGTCGAACTCATTGAAGGAGAAATTATTCAAATGGCTGCTATTGGAACTCGTCACGCAACTGCTGTGAGACGACTTAACCGACTTTTTCACCGATTACCAGAAGATAGAGTTATTGTTGATGTCCAAAACCCTGTTCAGTTAAGCGAACGTACTGAACCGCAACCTGATGTGGTATTGCTCCAATTTCGCGATGATGATTACGAAACAGCACATCCAGTTCCCTCAGAAGTGTTACTTTTAGTAGAGGTAGCTGACACTACAGTGGATAATGACAGAAATGTCAAAATTCCTATTTATGCCCGATCGCTCATTCAAGAGGTTTGGCTGGTTAATTTAGTGGAAAACAGCTTGGAAGTTTACCGCCAGCCAACGCTGAACGGTTATAGTGTAATACTAAACTTGTACCCTGGTCAAGAGGTTGCACCGATCGCATTTCCTGATTTTACAGTCAGTGTGGATGTGATATTGAGTGCGGGCGATCGCACTTCCTCAACTCCAGAGCCATAAATTCGCTGCTTGATGCTGATTAAACTGCATTTTTCAAAGGAACTTGCTTTGCAGAGGATAAACAATTATGAATAACTTCTAGAGCAACAGCTTTAACTACATTAATACTGACGCTATTGCCCAGATAAAACGGATGGTTTTCATAGCATGAAACTGGCTGGTTAAGATTGATACCTTGCACCACTTTTAACATGAGGCAGAGCGAAAGCATCTGCGTTACCAGGTAGAACCTGGTAACGAGGGAAATCGCACAAACTGCTATTTCTTGCTACTAATCCATTCCTTAAGATCGTTAATCGTAAAAACTGTTTCAAAGTCCAATCCAACAGAGCGATAAAACTCCGCACCACCTTGCTCTCTGTCAATCAGCGACAAAATGCGATCGACTTTATAACCAGCGGCCCGCAACCGTTCCACCGCTTGCATCGCCGACTTACCCGTCGTCACCACATCCTCCAAAACCGCCACATTCGTCCCATCGGGCAACAGCGGCCCCTCAATATACGCCATTGTCCCGTGTCCCTTCGTCTCCTTTCTGACAATTAGCGCCGGAATCGATCGACCTTCTAGAGCCGAAACCACACTCACAGCAGTTACCATCGGGTCAGCGCCCAAAGTCAAACCGCCCACAGCTTGCACGTCCGACGACAGCATCGACAACAGCAAACGTCCCGTTGCCAAAGCACCTTCAGCGTGCAGAGTCACCGGTTTGCAGTTAATGTAATAAGAACTTTTCTGCCCCGAAGACAGCACAAAATCGCCTTCGCGATAGGCAAACTCGCACAACAAATCTAGAAGTCGATCGCGCAACACCTTTAAATCCGCAGCATTCATAACTCACACCGTGTAAAAAACACAAATAATCCGTCGATAATCAGTTTATATTGGAATCGGAATTAATTAAGGAGGCCCAAATATATGAGTCAAAAGTTAAAAAGCCTGAGCGGCGCGTTGATTCTCGCTGTCGCCTCTGCCGCAATGGCATCCGTCAAACCAGCTCAAGCACAAACAGAGCGATTTCACCCGATTGCCGACGACTTCAACCGACAATTCTTTGAAGCTTCAGGAGACTTTTACCACAACGTCAGCTTGCAAGGTTACTTTGGCGACTATTTAGGCATAGGTTCCCCCAGCGGCGTCGTTGCCTTTCCCGAAAAAGAAATTGAGAGGGATGCCAGTCGCGTCAACGGCTTCTACCGACGAGTCATGCAGCGGCAAGTTTCCAGCGATCCGATTCTCCGCGTCCCAGATGCCGTCAATCCGTTCGATGCCTCAGTCATGGCACTGCCTGCAGCTTGCCAGCTAGCACCTCAACCAAGCGGCTGTTTCGCTACTCCCGGCGGACTCCAAGATCAGTTTACACTTCCAACACAGCAGGAAGGTTCACAGACTGATCCAGGGCCCGTTAGAGGACTTTATCAAGTATCGCCCCCTGGCAAAAATTAATCGATCGACAGTTGCGAGTTTTGAGCCGCGGCGGGTTTACTCTCATCTCGGATTTGTATTAGAGAGAAAGTCTCAACCCGCCCCAAAAATTTACTTTTTGGCAATCCTTTCGGTAAACGCGCCATAGGATTTTTGTAACTATTGGGGTTATTTTACAGGACTAAATATTATCCAATATTTATGAAACAATGCTGCCGTCAGGCATGATTGTTCCTTTCAAAAAAGCTTCACCCAGATTAGCTCCCGCCAAGTTCGCTCCTCTGAGATTGGCCCGGGTCAAATTCGCCCCTCTCAAATCAGCTTTGCCGAGGTTTGCCCACCGAAAATCGGCAGCGCTCAACTCTGCAAAACAGAGATTTGCCCGGAAAAGATATGCTCCAGTGAAGTGAGATTCACCGAGGTTAGCTTTAGAGAAATTAGCTGCATAGCAATGTGCTTCAATCAAATCAGCTTGAGTGAGATTGGCTTGACTGAGATTAGCACCGTTGAAGTTTGCGGCCATCGCATTAACTCTCGACATCACCGCACCGATTAAATTCGCATCTCCGAAATCGGTTTGTTGGAGATTGGCAGCGGTGAGGTCAGCCCCAATTAAATTAGCGCCGCTTAAATCAGCTCCCTTCATGTCGGCAGCTCGGAGGTTTGTTCCAGTTAAATTAGCTTTAATTAAATTAGCTTCGAGCAATTGTGCTCCGGCAAGATTTGCTAAACTAAGATTACATTCAGCGAGGTTTGCCGCAATTAATTTAGCCTTAAATAAGTCTGCTTTAAAAAGGTTAGACCGCCAAAGATCAGCACCTCTGAGATTTGCTTCGGGGAGGTTAGCTTCGCCCAGATCCGGTTCTAGATTTGGGTTGAGACTTCTCCATTCAATCCAAGTAACTGCACCTTTTTTTAACAGCGCTAAATGCTGTGCGTTTGCCATAATTACATCTCCTTTAACGGCTATTCCTTGCGGCCAAAAATTGCTGGATTTTCTCGACCCGTCACGTTTTCCACCGCCGCAATTGCTGCCTGGGAACCTGCTATAATATCTCGTTCTGCGCCGCCGAGGTAAAGCCGTCCGAAACTGCCTACAGCTTGAACCTCTAAGATGTTAATAGATGCGCCTTTTTCTGCTTCATTAGCCGCCAGCGCTGCATAGGCTGCCGGTTCTACTTCTAAGACGTAAAGCGTTTGTCCCGCCAGCAGCAACTGTCCGCGGCGGGTGCGGTTGATTAATTGTGTTTGGTGGGGGTCAATGTTGCGAATAATTTGACTGGAAATGACTCGCGGTTTGATACCTTCTTCTCTGCGGACTCCGATGAATTCTAGAATTGCTTTGCCTGCGGCCCGGGTTTCCCCCTGCTGACTTGAGTGTACTTCCAGAAGGCCGTACAAGCGTTCGACTATCTGCACTCCTGGGCGCACGGAGGCAGATTTGAGGGCGACATCGGTAATTCGGTTAATTTCTATACCGGGCGAGATTTCTATCCACAGCGACGCATCCCCCGGCAGCGGCAAGAATCCGGCGGCGATTGTGCCGATGTATGCTGCGTGCTGCGGCTGCAAGTTGTCTAGAAATACGTAGCTGCGTAACTCTATACCCAAAAGTTTTGATCTCCGTCGATCGAGTTCCAACTGTTGTCTGTGCAATATCTGAGTTTACCTGTTTTTGTCAACAACACCTTGTCTGTTGTCGAGAGTGCCGGAGTGCCTCACAACCGAGTGAGGTGTCAGACCCGCGATTTCTAGTGCCGGAGTTCCTCCGCGAGCAATCTTTAATTTTGTGCGCCTGCTAAAAATTTGATATCAATCTCTAGTTATACGTGGAACATAACAATCTTTACTGCTAGAGGTGGATTTAACTTTAAAAGCCAATCGATATAGTTGTGATAGTTAAAGATTTTAGCCAACAGAGAGCATTTGAATTATGAAACGTTCTGATTTATCCAAAGCAATCGGTGCAGGTATTATAGCTGCTGGTTTAGCCATAGCACCAGCTCATCTGCCTGCTTCAGCTCAGACAGATACAACTGGCGGTACAACTGGCGGTACTAACAACACTACAACCACCACCACTCCTCGCTCCGATGTCTACAATGCTGAGACCGATCGCGATTTTGATTGGGGATGGTTGGGATTGCTCGGCTTGTCTGGTTTGTTGGGCTTGATACCCAAAAAACGCGAAGAAAATGTCCGTTACACAACTACAACAGGCGATCGTGACCCCGCCGTTCGCACCGACTACCGCTAAGAATCGAGTCTTAGGGCTGTGGGCATGATGCAGGGACAGGATGTTTTAACCTGTCCGATCAGCACCAATAATGATCAAAAAACCTCCATCGGTGGGGTTTTTTTGTTTGAGAAGATGCGCGATCGAACCACGATAAAATTGGTTACATCTGATATATTGCACCATTTTCATGAACAGGCTTTCCGCCCTGTGCCACAAAGAGTGAATTTTCTGGTGGGCCGTTGCTCCTAGCCCGTCAATAAAACGCTGATTGAGAAGGGTGCAATATCTCAGATAATACCGGACTTGAGATTCTTAACTTCTTTTTTTCTTCTTCCTTTATTCCTTCGCGTTCTTAGCGTCTTCGCGGTTCGTTAAATAAAGAGTTTTCAGACACAAAAAGACCTTAAAAAATGTTTCCCCCAGAACGATCGAGCAAATCCAAAATCGCCTGCACCAACTTGTCAGGATCTAAAGGCTTAGAAAGGTGCCGCTGGAACCCCGCAGCCAGGGCCTGCTGATAGTTAATTTCTCCAGCATAAGCGGTGAGGGCGATCGCCGGAACCAGTCCCCCTTTGTGGGGCGCCAGAGCCCGAACCTGTCGCATCAACATATAACCGTCGGTATCGGGCATTCCAATATCGCTCAACAGCAAATCCGGCACAGACTGGGTTAAAACAGCCAAGGCATCGGCGGCGTTAGCAACTGCTGTAACACTTGCCCCACAATCCTCAAGCAGAAAAACCACCAAATCTCGCGCATCGGCATCATCATCCACCGCTAACACCCTGATACCACTCAAATCGAAGGATTGCTCCGGCGGCGCAGTTGCTGCAAGACTTGTCTGAGATTGCACGGGCATCAGGGGTATCCAGACGGTCAAGGTTGCACCTTTTCCTTCGCCGGGACTGTCGGATTTCACGGTGCCGCCGTGGAGTTCGACGAGATGGCGGACGATCGCCAATCCTAAACCCAATCCGCCAAACTTGCGCGTCATCGTGCTGTCAGCTTGCCGGAAGTAGTCGAAGACATAGGGCAGAAAATCAGGTTCGATACCTTTTCCAGTATCAGTTACAGTAATTTGGGCGTTCCTGTCAACCCGATGGAGAACAACTGCGATTTTGCCTCCCGGCGGGGTGAACTTGACGGCATTTGACAGCAAATTCCAGACTACCTGCTGAAGTCTGCCCGCATCGCCCAAAACCGAGCCGAGATTCGGTGCAAATTGAGTGCTGATTTGAATCGACTTGACTTGGGCCGCCAGACGCACCGTTTCAATGGCAGCGCCGATCACCTCAGCTAAATCCACAGGTAGAATATTCAAGCTGACCTTACCTTGCAGAATCCCCGACACGTCGAGCAAATCTTCGATAAGCTGGGTTTGCAGTTTGGCGTTGCGCTCGATCGTCTCTAAGGCGTAACGCTGCTTTTGGGGTGTCAGAATGTTCGATTGAAGGAGCTTCGCCCAGCCCATAATCGGGTTTAAGGGAGTCCGCAATTCGTGGGACAAAACAGCCAAAAATTCGTCTTTGACGCGGTTAGCCTGTTCCGCTTCTTCCCGCGCTGCCTTTTCCCGCGCTAGAAGGCGTTCCCGTTCCACTTCTGCAACTTTTCGATCGGTAATGTCAGTGTTGGTGCCACACCAGCGCAGCACCTTGCCTCGATCGTCGCGAATCGCCACGGCGCGGGAGAGAAACCAGCGGTACGATCCGTCTTTGCCGCGCAAGGGGAAAGTATCTTCCCAGAGTTCCCCTGTTTCAATGCAGCGCCTAAATTTTTCGACAACGCGATCGAGGTGTTCCGGGTGGTGCACCTTTTGCCAGCCCCAGCCCTGCATTTCTTCTAGGGTGGTGCCCGTGTAGTCAAACCAGCGCTGGTTATACCAGAAAATCCCCCCAGTAGCATCTGTCATCCAGGCCAACTGAGCGATGTTGTCAGCTAGAGCGCGGAACCGAGCCTCGCTTTCGTGCAGCTCATGCAGGGCTCCCGCGTGCAGGATCACCGTCCAGAGGCGAGCCACCACTTCTTGCATCAGCCAAACTTCATCCGGTCGCCAGTGCCGAACCACCTTTGATGTCACCAGCAAAAGAGCCACCCAGCGCCCTTCCTGAAGGCAGGGAACATCGACCAAAGCACGAATACAAACGGCACTGTAGTTATCGAATAAATGCGCTGTATGGGGGTAATTAGCGATATCTGAGATGACAAGTATTTGACCTGCCATAGACAGGGCTTTCAGTTCTTGCGTCTTAAAGTCTGAGATTTGATAGGTGCCGACGGCGCTGGCAAGGTCGGGCTGGTGCCAGTCTTGGTGAACAATTGCCTGATCGGCTTCTACATCAATTTCGTGCCAGATGCAGCGATCGACCTTTAAATATTCTCCCAGACTGTTCATGGCTTCGCCCAACATTTCTGCGGGGTTGGAGCCCTGGCGCAAGCGGATTTCGAGATCAGAGAGAAACTGCTCGTTGAGTTGGGCTTGTTTGCGATCGTGAATATCGGTGTTTGTGCCGATCCACTCGACAATCTGGCCTCCTGCGTCGCGAATTGGCAGAGCGCGGGACAAATGCCAGCGTTCCATTTGGTCTGCTGCCCGCCGCAGGCGCAGCTCAAGTTGATAAACTTCTCCAGTGATTAGACATTCTTCCCAGCGGGCCCAAGATTCTGCCAAATCCGAGGGCGGGACTAGGGATTCCCAATTGTTTTGAGCGGCTTCCTCGTAAGACATTCCCAGATATTCCGACCACTTTTGTTGATTGGTAAAGCGAATTTCCCCGCCGGAGTCTACGTTCCAAATCATGTGGGGCAGTGACTCAGCCAGGAAGCGAAAGCGGCGGTCGCTTTCTGCTAAGCTTTCTTCTGCTCGTTTGCGATCGTCAATATCAATGCCGATACCAGCCCATTGCACAACCTTTCCCCCCCTGTTTTTGACGGGCACAAGTCGCGCTAGATGCCAGCGGTAATTACCATCAAACCTGCGTACCCGACACTCGAATTCGTAGGCTTCCCCTGCTTCAATCGCAGGAGTGCGCGTGCCGACAACTGTTGGCAGATCATCAGGATGAAATAATTGCAGCACCGGCGCAGGCATCGGCAATTCTGGCATCAGGCCGGTGTAGCTTTTCCAGTGTTGGTTGCAAAACTCTAACCTGCCGTCGGCGGTGTTGATCCACATTAATTCCGGGAGACCATCGGCGAGGGTGCGGTAGAGATTTTCGCTTTGCCGCAGTGCTTCTTCTATTTGCCGGCGCTCGGTTTTGTCCTGCAGGATTTTCAGGAAACCTTGCACCTCGCCGGCTGCGTCGCGCAGGGGCATCACCAGCCCGCTGCCCCACAAGCGGCTGCCGTCTTTGCGGAGGTGCCAGCGCTCGTTTTCTCCTTTTCCCTGAGTCAGGGCGCTGTGCATTTCTGCTTCCGGCATTCTGGCTGCTGAGTCTTCTGGGGTGAAGATGATTCGTCCGTGCTGCCCGACGATTTCAGCTTGGGTATAGCCCAGCAATCTCTGGGCGCCTGCGTTCCAACTGGTAACGTGTCCGTCGGTGTCCATGGTGAAGATGGCGTAGTCTTTGGCGCTGTCGAAAATCAACTGCAGGTGGGTTTCACGATCTCGCAATGCTGCTTCTGCTTGTTTTCGCTGGGTAATGTTGCTGGTGAAGCCGACTATTTTGGTCACTTCACCTTGCTCGTTGCGGATCAAACAGCCGCGTTCCCAAACATCGATCCAGCGCCCGTCTTCGTGCCGGACTCGGTACTCGTCTTCGTAGCGCTCAGCAGTTAATATTGATGCCGCCCCGGCTTGGATGCGCGCCAAATCCACGGGATGGATGCGTTCTCTCCACCACTCTGGTGTTGTGGGTGCGTCCTCGGGGCGGACACCGACGATCGAGGACAGTCCCTCGGAACGGTAAACTGAGTTTGCTGCCAAATCCCACTCAAACACTATGCCGTCGATCGCCCTTGTAGCTAACTGAAAGCGGTTGTTGCTTTCTTGCAACGCGAGTTCGGCCATTTTGCGATCGGTAATTTCCTGTACCACGACATTAATTCCGACAATCTCCCCGCCCGTGTCTTTGAGCGGCAACCAATTCTGGAGCCAAGTGCGAACAACACCGGGTTGAGCTTTGGTTTCACCGCTGATTTCTAAATTCCGCTTCGGTTCTCCGGTTTCGAGAAGGTGGCGCAACAAAGGTTCGGCTGTGTCTGCCAAGTCGGGGACAATTTCGCGCACGGTGCGGCCGATGTGCATTTCGACGGGCAAGCCGTTCGTTTGGGCCAACCGCTGGTTGATCCGCACGTACCGCAAATCTGTGTCTAAAACTGCCAAACCCACGGGAGTGGTTTGGTAGAGCCACTCTATCTCTAGAAGTTGACGGCGCCCCGTTTGCTCGCTCTTGTGCAGGGCGAGTTCGGCCATTTTGCGATCGGTAGCATCAAATAATACTCCGATAAACCGCACTGCTTCGCCTGCGGTGTCGTAGAGATAGCGCCCGAACGCTCTCAACCAGCGGATTTCTCCGTTGTCGGCCCGGATGATGCGGTATTCGGGGGAGTAGAGCGATCGTGTTTGCCGAGCTGTTTCCGCTGCCTGCAGGACTTGCTTTAAGTCGTCTGGATGCACGCGGTTTTCCCACACAGCCACGCTTGCTTCCCCGTCCGGTACTGGTTCGCAGCCCAAAATGCTGAAATGGGTCGCCGACCAAATTACTCGACTTGTTCGCACGTCAAAATCCCAGGTTGCCATGCCTGAGCCTTCGATGGCGACGCTCAAACGTTCTTCGCTTTGTTTTAAGGCAATTTCAGTTTGTTTGCGATCGGTGATATCTGTGAGGGAGCCCACGGCCCGCACGGGATTGCCTGATTCGTCCCAAATTGCTCGCCCTCTGGCTAAAATCCATTTGTAGCGCCCGTCGGAACAGCGAATGCGGTACTCGCAGCAGTAATGTGAGGTTTCTCGATCCAAGTGCTGCTGCCAATTGCTTTGCATTCTCTCCAAATCATCGGGATGAATGTAGCTCAAATATTGGCTGAAGTCCTTGACTTCTTCCGGCCGACGTTCCAAAATCTCTAAACCGCGATCGCTCAGGAAATGGCAATTTGTTTGCAGGTTGTGATCCCAAATGCCGTCATTGTTTGCCTGCAAGGCTAGCTGCCAGCGTTCTTCGCTTTCTCGCAGGGCTTCTTTGGTTCGCTCGGCGCGATCAATTTGTACGGCGACAATGGCAAAGTCTGCTAGGGCGATCGCGATCCGCAAGTCTTCGGCATCGAATTGGCGATCGGCATCGTGAGATACAATCCATATTGCCCCCAGCGATTGATTTTCTGCTTGCACCGGAACGACTAACGCTTCGGCGATCGGCAATTCTAGCTGTTGCAAGTCGGTAAAATATTGTTCGGGAGCGAAGTAAAGCTGGGGAGTTTGGCGATCGAGACCTGCTCCCGACAAACGCAATTTGCGGGGTGTGTTTGTATCTTCTGCGGCTTCCCACGCGCCCGCCAATGCCACCCACCGAAATATTTGGTCGGAACTGGCATTTTCTTCTAGTAAGCAGACTCCGACACTTCCTGCGCCGCACAAATCTTTAGTGATCGCAACCAGTGTTTTGAGCAGCGTGTGGGGTGAGGTTGCCAATTGTCGAGCCAGCGTTTGCAGCGCTCGGTTTTCTGCTTTGCAATCGTGCGATCGAGGGATGCGGCGCGACAGTTCCTCGGCGATCGGAATGTCGGTTAAATTAGTTTGTGGGGTTTGCCAAGCTTCCATCAATTAGTCGTCTCTACGTCTTTCGGTCTGAGCTGGCGAGCGTATATCAGCGCCCTATTAAATCATCCGCTATAAATTATAGCATCTACCGAGAGACAGAATTAGGTATCTATCTTTGGAATTACTTTTTAGTTTTCAGGCTAGTTGATTGCCTTGGTTGATTTTACTCTTATCGCCACCTTATGCACAATTTTATTCCAGAATCGCGCTTTTTTCCATATCTAACTTGGACAGAAATTCAGTCTATGGTGGATAAGGAAAATACAGTTATAATTCAGCCGTTAGGTGCGATCGAACAACACGGCCCTCATTTGCCTTTAATTGTAGATGCGGCAATTAGCGCGGCGGTGACAGGCAAAGCGCTGGCCAAGTTAGACGCAAATATTCCCGCCTACGCTTTGCCGCCTTTGTACTATGGCAAGTCGAACGAACACTGCCATTTTCCCGGTACAATTATGCTCACTGCTCAGACACTTTTAGCAGTAATCGGCGAAATTGCTGACAGTATTTATCAGGCTGGATTTCGGAAATTAGTGTTAATGAATGGTCACGGCGGACAGCCGCAGGTGATGGAAATTGCGGCGCGGGATATTCATCAAAAATATCAGGATTTTTCGGTTTTTCCGCTGTTTGTTTGGCGGGTTCAGAATGTGGCTGCTGAATTATTAACCGCTAAGGAGTTGGAGTTTGGGATTCACGCGGGTGATGCAGAAACGAGTTTGATGTTGGCAATTTTGCCGTCGCAGGTGAAAATGGAACTGGCTGTTACTGAATATCCGAAAAATTTGCCGATCGACAGTTTGCTGAGTATGGAAGGCAATTTGCCTTTTGCTTGGCTGACGCGAGAGTTGACTGAAAGTGGTGTGTTGGGCGATGCGACGGCGGCGACGAAAGAAAAAGGATCTCGGATTCTGGAATCTCTCTCTGACGGCTGGGCACAAGTTATCAAAGATGTTTACAAATTTCGACAGCCGGGAAGTAATTAAAAATTAAGAATTAAAAATCAAAATTTGTTCTAATCCGTGTCAAAATGAGTCTAAGAAATTTTTTGAGTTGGAAAACTAACGATGAGTGTAAATTCTAAATTGCAGCGCGCTTTTGAGCAAGGTCGCGCCCTGAAAATTATCAGCGGTTTAAATAATTTTGATGCCGCGAACGTTGCGGCTGTCGTCAAAGCAGCGGATCTCGGCGGTGCTTCTTTTGTCGATATTGCTGCCGATCGAGATTTGGTATTGATGGCAAAACAGTTGACAAATTTGCCAATTTGTGTATCTGCTGTGGAACCGGAAAAGTTTGTGCCTGCACTAGAAGCTGGCGCTGATTTGATTGAAATAGGTAACTTTGATGCTTTCTACGCAGTAGGCCGCCGCTTTGAAGCTGAGGAAGTTTTGGAGTTGACTCGCGAAACTCGATCGCTATTTCCAAACATCACCCTTTCTGTGACAGTTCCCCACATTTTGGCACTCGACAAACAAGTGCAATTAGCAATTGAATTAGTCAATGCTGGCGCTAACATCATCCAAACCGAAGGTGGCACCAGCTCCCAACCAATTCACGCTGGCACATTGGGATTAATTGAAAAAGCAGCGCCTACTTTGGCCGCAGCCTTTGAAATTTCCCGTGCCTTATCAGTCCCCGTACTCTGCGCTTCCGGCATCTCCAGCGTCACCGCACCCCTCGCTATTGGAGCCGGTGCTGCGGGTGTGGGTGTCGGTTCTGCTGTCAGTCAACTTAATAGCGAAGTGGCGATGATCGCGGCTGTTCGCAGTTTGGTTGAAGCTTTGGCTTTGGTTTCGCGATCGCACTTTGCGGCTTCAATTTAATTAAGAAGTTCGGTAAGGGATAGATGTTGAGGGAATAAATCAAGCGTGAAGCTTTTTTCCCTCTCCCCATTCTGCCCGTCTCTCCCTCTTCCCCGACTTCCTTAATAATTGACAAACCACACAGCATAATCATCTAGTAACTGATTGTTTGGGGAACTTGCATCAACTGATTCTAACTCGAATAAAGGCAACATAAACTTTTGGCGATCGCCGACGCGCTGCACTTCCACAAATATGCCTTCTTCCTGAATCACAAAATCATCTAACCGATTAATTGTGAATCTATCAGTATAAGAAGGTTGAGTTTTTTTGAGTCTTGCATATTCTTTTTTGCTGCCATAACCCATTGTATATTCTTCCTCCCATTCAAACTCTTCTATGCCGGTAACGTGGCAGGGAAGTTGAATATTTTGCTTGATGTACTCTAGATATTTGAATGAATTTTTCAGAGTACCATCAATATTTTTAGAACCCAAAATTTTGCTGATTTTAGTTTCAAATTGCTTGGTATTAAATGGGAGATTTTTGTCGATATGCGCTAACATTTCTGGATCGAACCCCGATCTCAATTCGGATAATTCCTCCAGCAGGTGCTGAAAGTCGTTGATCGGTTTCGGTCTTCTGCCTGCTACAATGGTTTCATCAAGCTGAACTGGAGGAAGTTCGGATTGTGAAGGAAGGGATTTGCTTTGATCGGGGCGATCGTCCAATTTAGGTTTGTTAACTTTAGACTTGTTAACTTTAGGCTGGTTAAGTTTAGGCTTGTTAAATTTAGGCATCGCTCGGTCTCGCTGGATCGGTTTATCAATAAAGTATATCTTGGCAGAAGTACATTCGTGTCTAATAGGAGGAAGGTGTAATGCAACTACTGAAATCGCCTGATGAATCGCCAGTCTATCAAGGACAATTTGGCGAGTTTACGATTACTCAAAACGATCGCACGGGAGTGTTGATTTACCGCGCTGGATTGGGGGTGGCGGCGCTGTGTTTTGCGATCGGCACTACTCTGGTGTTGCAACAGGGCGACAACCCGATTGCAATCCAAGCTGTAACACCTATTTTTGCTTGTTTCTGGATAGCTTTAGGCGTCAGCTTGGCAACTATTCACATTTACATGATTGCGCTACACCGAACACTACAGGCGTTTTGGGCGATCGGCGGCGCGGCAGCACTGTTTGTCGCTGTACAAAGCAGCGAACCCTTAGCTTTAACAGTGTACGAACATCCAGCCACGTTGTGGGGAATTGGCTTTACTTTTGCCGCCTTAAATGGCATTTATTTTAAAGAAGCTTTCTGCTTCAACCGCCTAGAAACCAAATTTTTGACTCCGGGAGTTCCTCTCTTACTTTTAGGACATATTTTCGGTTTTTTGTCAGCGGAAAATGAACAATTTTTGCTGGCTATTTGGGCCGCTTTGTTTATCATATTTGCTGTGCGTAAGTTTTTTCAACCCATGCCGCAGGATATCGGGGATAAAAGCGTTTTTGAGTATCTGAAACACCAATAGCATAGAAGAAGGAAGAAGAGCTTTCTTCCTTCTTCCTTAAATATCTGCTGTATGAATTTTGCCAGACTGCGAAAACTCAAAATCAAAATAAGTCTAATGCGCCGCCGAGAAATGTGGGCAATTACCAGAGAAGGTTGGGTAATTGCTCTGATGGGATTAATAATTGCAATGCTCTTAATTATCACAAATATCCATCCATTTTTGGCGGTAAATGCGCCGATTAAAGCCGATATATTGGTTGTCGAAGGCTGGTTGCCGGATTATGCGATCGAAAGTGCGATCGCTGAATTCAAAAAAGGTGAATACCGCCAATTAATTACCACAGGAGTTCCTTTAAGTAAAGGCTACTATCTCGCTGAATATAAAAATTATGCCGAACTGACTGCCGCGACTTGTATTGCGCTAGGATTTGATAAAAACAAAGTAGTAGCTGTACCAGCAGCGAGTGTTGTCAAACACCGCACGGCTGCTTCTGCGATCGCCCTTCGAGATTGGCTGGCTGCTTCTGCCCTAAAAGTTGAGTCAATTAATCTTTATTCTTTTGGCCCTCACGCCCGCAGAAGTTGGATTGTATTTAAAGAAGTGCTGAATCCTGAAATTAAAGTCGGGATTATTGCGGCGGAAACCCAAGATTACAACCCACAAGAATGGTGGAAATCGAGCGAAGGTTTTCGGACAGTAATCGGAGAAATTATTGCTTATATTTATGCCCGTTTCGTTGATTGGAAAGCTTAGCCAGTAATTGTCAACCTCCCTCTTAATTCCCTTCGCGTTCTTAGCGCCTTCGTGGTTCGTAAAAAAACATTTATATAGCAGTTTTAAATCTGTGGAAATATAGGACACGGCAGTGCCGTTTCCCTACCCGGGCATCTGTGGAAATACAGGAAACGGCAGCGCCGTTTCCCTACCCAAGAAATACAGGAAACGGCACTGCCGTTTCCTTACTATAATTTAACCAAAAATGATAAAATTATTCTCAGATAAGTTGAGGGCAACTCGTTGGTAGAAGAACGCGCTTACTGGTTAGCATGGTCGCAGATTAACGGTATCGGGCCAATTTTATTGCAAAGATTGCACCAACATTTCAATAGTTTGGCAGAAGCTTGGGCGGCAAAATCAGTAGATTTGATCCGAATCGAAGGGTTCGGCAAGCAGATAATTGAAACCGTTGTGCAAGAACGCACTAAACTCAATCCTGAAGAATTTATCGAAAAACATCTTATAAAAAATCCCTGTTTTTGGACGCCGGCAGATCCAGATTATCCCCGCTTATTATTGGAAATTCCCAATCCGCCACCAGTGTTGTATTATCGTGGTAATGTCGATCGCAAAGAGAATCAAGGAATTACGCCGACGGTGGCAATGGTTGGTACTCGTAGCCCTTCGGAATACGGCAGAAGGTGGACTCGCAAAATTAGTACGGCTTTAGCTAGAAGCGGTTTTACGGTGGTTTCGGGATTGGCTGCAGGCATTGATACAGAGGCTCATACAGGCTGTTTGGAGGCGGGAGGAAGGACTTTTGCAGTGGTGGGGACGGGAGTAGATATTGTATATCCTAAACAAAATGAGAGGTTGTGCGATCGCATTTTGCAGCAGGGATTGGTAATTAGCGAATATCCGGCCGGCACTCAACCGAATAGAACTAATTTTCCGCGCCGAAATCGCATAATTGCTGGGTTAAGCCGGGCTACAATAGTGATAGAAGCTCCGCACAAATCGGGGGCGTTAATTACTGCTTATCAAGCGAATGATTTTTGCCGGGATGTGTATGTTTTGACGGCAAGATTGGATGATGAGCGTTCGTTTGGGTGTTTGGAGTTGCTGAGTAAAGGTGCTCATCCGATTCTGCCGAGTAGCGATCGACTCTTAAGCGAAGACAGGTTGTTGGAAATGCTCGGAGCTATGCCAAAATTGGATAGAGCCGAGCAGTTGTCGCTATTTCCCCCAAATCCGACGGTTGAAAAGCAAGGGCCGCCGTTGGAGCCGGAATTGGCTAAGGTGTTAAGTGCGATCGTATCTGGGCCGATTTCTTTTGATACAATTGTAGAAGCGTCTGGATTAGAAGCAGGAGCAGTTTCTAGTATACTTTTGCAGTTGGAATTGTTGGGATTAGTTTCGCAGTTACCGGGAATGCGATATCAGCGGTGCTGATTTGTAAGTAATACGGTTTAGGCTATTGGTGTCAACTTAAGTCTAAAACCCTCTTTATCTCTCGTTTACCGCCGAGGCCAGATCCCCCTAAATCCCCCTTAAGAAGGGGAGTAGGGGTTGACTTTGAGAAGATTCTTGTCCCACCCCCTACTCCCCTTTTTAAGGGGGGTTAGGAGGGATCAAGGCCTTGATAGTCAGCGGTTGAAACCGAATAGAGACAAACGAAGTCCGTATCTAAGAGACTGAAGAATAATAAGGACTTTAGTCCTCATTACGAACCTTTAAATCAATCCGAAATTAGCAGCACTAATACTGCTAGCCGAAACTCCGGCCAGAGAAGCTAAAATCTCCCCAGTTTGTGCAAACCGGATTAAAGTCGAACCGCTATCTTGAGCAATTGCCAATTGCGAGAAACTCAACCCGTTACCCAATACTAACAAGTCTTGACCGACTTCAAAGTCAGCAATAGTATCAATACCAGAATTGGTAGATAATAAGAAGCGATCGCTCCCTACATCCCCTACTAAGGTATCATCGCCCAAATCGCCACTGAGGAAATCGTTACCCTGACCTCCTAGCAGAATATCATTGCCTTGACCGCCGTAGAGGGTATCGTCGCCCTTTTCACCAATCAGGATATCTTCACCTCGATTGCCAGAAAGGAAGTCATTGCCGGCGCCTCCTGTCAAGGTATCAAAACCCTTTCCGCCGTAGAGAGTATCGTCACCAATTCCACCATCTGTTAAGTCGTTCCCCTGATTGCCATTCATCCAATCATTGCCATCAAGGCCAAAGAGCAAGTCATTGCCTTTTTTACCGCGCAATATATCATCGCTAGCACTTCCCATAATGGTATCATCGCCATCTGTGCTTTCGGTAGTATTTTCCCCATCTTTAACGAATTCTATACCGCTTTCTGGGAAAGGTTCTTCGGGTGTAGATGGTGTACTGGAGTCATCTGTATCTAAAGTATTGCGGACTGTTGGATTGTTAGCTGTCGCCGACTGAATTTTGGTAGTTAGAGATGCACCAGTATTTTCGGAAATCGCCGACTGAATCGTTTTATTTCCGGCTGCGACTTGCAGTAAATCTTGGGCTAATTCTCCTTGTGCGACTTTTTGGATGCGGGCGATTTCTGTCGCGGCATCTGAGGGCGAGGAATTGCTGGATACGAGATCACTAATTCGCTGATTTCCCTCGGCAATAATTTGGGCAGCATCCGAAGCAATACTAGAGAGTTGCGGTACTTGCAGTTGACTCGTTGCCGATTCAATAATCGCTTGCACTTGTGTGGAATTGCTTAAGTCGAGAGTGCCAGATTGAATTTGATTGGCAACGGTAGAAATTACGCTAGAGGCAATCTCATCTTTCGCGGTATTTGAAGCACCGCTAATTAAATCTGTGACTAAAACAATGGTATTTTGCACCTGAGCGTGTGCTGCATAAACCGCCAAACCGTTCGGGTCGTTTTGAGTAATTGCCTCTAGCGGGTCGTAGCTAGTCAAGTCAATTGCTGACGACACTCCCAGTGCCGATTTTACCTGAATTTGCGCCTGATTAGGGTCAGTACCTTGCTCGATTAACTCGGTCAATAGGGTAGTTAACGGAGTAACTACTGTAGCATCTGGTGTGGCAAATAGGGGGGTTTGCTGCGGCAAATAAGTAGAGGTATTGATGCCATCTATGAGTACAATTTTGCCTTCATCCGGTTCGAGGTCGCCGCTGTTATTTTTGTCGAATTGGTCAAGAGAGACATCTAAGTCAAAGCTGCCATCTGCGTTAGTAATTGAGAACGGTTCGTTGTCATCCTGAACTCCATTAAAGTTGGCATCGAAGAAGACTGTCGCCCCGGCCATGTAACCGTTAATTGCTCTACCCCTAGTGCTAGAACTCGGCCCCAAACTAAACTTAGCTAACTCAAATGTGGCAAAGTTATTATCGTAGACTGTTTTGTAATCTAATCCACAAGGATAAGATATACTGAAGCGCTTCCCAAATACTTTGAAACTTTTATCACAGAATTTGACTGAAATGGACTTAACTTGAGCACCCAAGAAAGCATTAACTTGTCCTGTTACATCAAACAGTTCCGAGGGTTTGCTGATGCGGGAAGTAATTTCCGATGTTCGGATTTTGCCGTCGCCACCTTGTTTCGGTTGGAATTCTCCGATATCTATTAAGTCAATGCCGACTTTTCCTTGAATTCCACCTTTGACATAGCCCTCGGCAATGCCAACATCTATCCCTGCACCCACGGCAATACTAGCGTCAAGACTGAGTTCGTCAACATCTGACCCTGTACCGTCAGCATTTTCGCGATCGCTCACATAAAATCCATCCAAAACTTTGCTAGCAGAGTCCGCAGCAAAATTAGACTTTTTCCACTGGTCTAATCCGTAGGTATCGTACCCAAATCCTAGATGAGCTGAAGCACTAAACTTGCCTTCAAGTAAACCTTTGAGTGGCCCAAAAATCGGAAAATCTTGCCGAAGATTAAAGTCAAATCCCAGTTTGGGCATCTGATAGGTGAATACCGGAACATCCGGTTTACCTATCAGCAATTGAATCGCGGTTTCCGGTTTGGTCAAGAGTGGGATATCAAAGCCATCAATATCTTTTAAGGCATTTAAGAACTCCTTGACCTTGCCGCTTGTTTTGGAGTTAATTTGTTGGTTGGCTGTTTGCTGTACAGCAGTCGTTGGGATCGGGGAAGCATTCTGAAGGTTAGCACTTTGATCGGCAACATCTATATTCCCCAGAGTGTAGGAACCAAAGTCGATTTTATCGGGAGAGTTTGCTATTTGGTTTGCCAAATCAACAACTTTATCAACCTTGGCAACCGCATCTAAAAAGCGAGTATCGATATCGCGCCCAGAGATTTTTGCTGCCAGTTCTAGTACGCTGACTTTGCCATCCCCATTTTTATCAAACGGCCCTGCTATACCTAGTTTAGACAGTAACTTAGTGTCGGAATTCAGAAAGTTAATAACGGGTCGAAATGGTTTAATTACATCAGAAATTTTACCGACAATTGGTTTGGCAAAATTATTGACAAATGTCCCCAAATCAAGTTGCATATTGTTAAATGCAACGGTGGGTTTTTGCGGTCCGGTTAATTGACCGTTAGCGTAATTTAGGATGGGCCAATTAACTGCTAAGTCGAAGTTATACGAGGGGAATGCAGCATTGCCGTTGATGCTGGTTTTTGCTGTGAGACCGAGATTAGCATTGCTCGTTAAGTTGGCATTGAATAAGTCTTTAAACTGATAGTTACCTTGCAGTTCTGGCAAGGTGAGGCGAGCTCCATCATTCGGGCCACCCAGATTGTCTAAGTCATTGAGCTTGACTTCAAGGTTGGCATCGACTTTAGTCGGGTTTTTGGCATCGTTTGCCAAGTCAACTTGGAAAAAACCTAAGTTGCCTTTTGCCTTGAATTGGTCATTTAGGCTCAAGTCAAGGTTGGCGGTTAACTTAGTTTGGTCAGTATCTATGTAGCAGCCAAAATCTTTACTAACACCAACTCCCAGGGACAAGTTGAAGTTGTATTTTGATTTGGCTTTTCCATCTACATCTAAGCTTAATGCCGGCACTCCTAAGTTTTTAGAGAGATTGATATCGGGAAACTGATATTGCTTGCCAAGAGTAATTAGCAAGGTACTTTCATCAGCACTAGAAGTCCCAGTTAGAGCAACATTGAAAGTCGATCCAAGTGCAGTGCGGAGGCTACTTTCTAACTGACTCAGACTTTGATTTCCCTGATTTTTAATCGTATCGATTAACTTAGTCTTGAAGTTGCCAATAAAATCTGGGGAAATGTTTTTGAGCGGGCCGACAATGGGTAGGTTAACTGCCTGTAATTGGTCGTCAAGAATTTTCTCAAGTTTATCCAATCCAGCTTCTACGCCGCACCAATTCTTCTGTGTGTCGATGGTGCCACCAGGTGTCGGTGGTGTTGGCGTCGGAGTGCCAGTTGTTGGCGTTGGCGTCGGAGTGCCAGTTGTCGGTGTCGGCGTGGGAGTACCAGTTGTCGGCGTGGGAGTACCAGTTGTCGGCGTCGGCGTCGGAGTACCAGTTGTCGGTGTCGGCGTCGGAGTACCAGTTGTCGGCGTCGGAGTACCAGTTGTCGGTGTCGGCGTCGGAGTACCAGTTGTTGGTGTCGGCGTCGGAGTACCAGTTGTCGGTGTCGGCGTGGGAGTATCAGTTGTCGGTGTCGGCGTCGGAGTACCAGTTGTCGGTGTCGGCGTCGGAGTACCAGTTGTCGGTGTCGGCGTCGGAGTACCAGTTGTCGGTGTCGGCGTCGGAGTACCAGTTGTCGGTGTCGGCGTACCAGTTGTCGGTGTCGGCGTCGGAGTCGGCGGCGGTGGCGCTACATCGTTATCCGTAATCGCCACTGTCACCCCTGGAACCACAACCACATTATACTTAGCATCACCACCGCTCACACTGTGAGTGATAGTACCGCTGTGCGCGCCTTCGACAACCGTATCATCAACAGCTTTCACGGTAACGGTTTGAACACTATCCCAATTAAGGGGAGTGAAATTCACAGGGGCGATCGCCTGAATCTGCTCACCTGTTGTGAGAGTGATAGTTACTGAGGCATTCGGCTGGCTGTTGAGTTTGACTGTATAACTGCCATCCGCCCCGCCTTCTGTAGCAGTTGTGTTCGTCGCAGAAATGCTGACACCTACTGTGTCGTTGTCGGTAATAGCTACATTTACATCCTGAATTGCCGTGCCGCTATACTTAGTGTCGGTACTGGTAACAGTGTGAGCGATCGTCCCGCTGTGCGTACCTTCGGCTTTGCTATCGTCGGTAGCGGTGACTGTGACTGTTTGGGCAACATTCCAATTCGTGCTGTCAAAGATCACAGGGGCGATCGCATTTATTTCACTTCCGGCATTAAAGTTAATGGTAACAGGAGCGATCGGCTGTGACGTTAACTTGATCTCATAGCTGCCCGCCGCGCCGCCTTCTGTAGCAGTTGTTGTGGGAGTAATAGAAATACCAGCGGTATCATTATCCTGATTGCTAAGGCTAACATCCGCTACGTCTCGGTTGCTGTAATTCGCATCTGTACTAACAGCAGCAGCCGTGACAATTTTGTAGTCAATATTGCCGTCAGCAATGCTATCATTAACCCCTGTTACTGTCACGGGCTGCGGTGTATTCCAGTTAGCCGGAGTGAAAGTTAAGCTATTAGCCGAAACTGTTCCCTCTGCAACATTGTCATTGCTCAAACCGATAGTCACATCAGCAGTCGGCTGAGTATTCAGAACCACAGTAAAGTTAGCAGTGCTGCCATCTTCACCAGTAGTTAATCCTGCCGTCGGATTTACCGTAATTCCCGGAGTTTCATTGTCACTGTTGGTGACGGTGACATCATCAGGATCGAGGTTATTGTAATTAACATCGGTAGTCAGAGCAGCAGCCGTGACAATTTTGTAAACTTGAGCGCCATCAGCTACCACATCGTCAACGCCAGTTACCGTTATTGTTTGTTCACTGTAGTTAGTGGGAGTGAAAGTTAAGCTATTAGTCGAAACTGTTCCCTCTGCTAGATTGAAACCACTCAAATCGATGGTAACGTTAGCTGTTGGTGCAGCGTTTAATTTGACTGTAAATTCTGCCTTACCGCCAACTTCTGTTGTTGATATTGCCTTTGGAGTGACAGTGATGCCGGCAGTGTCATCATTTTTGATAGTAGCCGTAGCGGTAGCCGTCGCAATAGTCGGTGCGCCACCCGGTGAAACTGAATTTGATAAAGTAATGGCAACAGTTTCATCCGGTTCTATATTGCCATCTCCCACCACATCCAAAGTAACAGTCTTGGATGTTTCCCCCGCAGCAAAACTAATTTTTCCAGTGGCAGCCGTTGCCCCAGAACTCCCGCCGATATTGTTGTAATCAGTGCCGTTGGTCGCAGTGCCGGTAATGGCATAATCTACGGTACTCCAAAGTTCCGTGCTACCGCTGCGAGTAATAGTAAATGTCGCAGGAGTTTGGCCGGAATTGCCTTCGGTAATAGTGGGATTGTCGGCAACAATTGAGTAAGAACTATTCCTATCCAATATAGCCACTTTCGCTTGACTCGTACCGCCAACAACACCGCCTGTAATCGCACCCAAATTGAGAACTATTTGTTCGTTACTGTCAACGATATTGTCAGCTTTAATAGTTACTGCAATATTCTGGGTGAGAGTAGTAGTGCCGGCAGAGAAAGTAAGGGATGTAGTTGAAAGAGTGTAGTCTGCATCTTGAGTAGCTGTGCTACTGGAGTCGATGACAATTGGTACAGTTACATCACTTAAGGGAGTGCCACCGCTGATAGTAACCGGGACATCAATTAGTGTGTCAGTCGTGCCTTCAGTGACGTTGTAAGTGTTACCTATTTGGGGAGGAACGAAGGATACCGTAGTGGGTGTATTCAGCAGCACCGAAATGTTACCTGAACCGTTGTTCGTTACTGCCAAATCCGGGAGAGTATCAGCATTAAAGTTGCCGGCAATAATGGACGTTGGACTTGTCCCCGCAGCAAAGTTAATGGGTGCACTAAAACCGCCATTGCCGTTGCCTACTAAAATTGCAGCGCCGCTGGTTCCTGTTACTGCTAAGTCAAGTCTGCCATCTCCGCTAAAGTCTTTCACAACAATGCCTTGCAGCTCTGCCCCCGCGTTAACAGTAGTGGCCGGGCCAAAGCCACCAGTGCCATTTCCCAATAGAATTGAGACACTGTTAGAGCTGCCATTAGCTGTGGCCAAGTCGAGGTAAGTGTCTCCGTTAAAGTCCCCAGTGGCGATCGAATTTGGACCTTGCTCAACCCCAAAGTTAGTAGCTGCACCAAATCCCCCCGTGCCATTTCCTAACAGAATTGAGACATTATTAGAGAGGCCGTTGGCAACGGCTAAGTCTGGGAAACTGTCAGCGTTAAAGTTGCCTACAACAACGGAACCAGGAATCGCACCAACATTGAAATTAGTGGCAGCCCCAAAGCTGCCAGCACCATTTCCCAACAAAATTGAGACGCTACCAGAAGCACCTTGAGGATTAGCGTTTACCACTGCTAAATCGAGGAAAGTGTCGGTGTTAAAGTTCCCGACAGCTATTGAAAGGGGAGTATTACCCACATTGAAATCATTACCTAAATAGAAGCCACCAGTACCATTTGCTAACAGAATTGAGATATTACTACTATTTACTACTGCTAAGTCGGGGAAGTTGTCATCGTTAAATAGTCCCGATGTGACGTAAAGCGGACTTGAACCTACGACAAAGTTGGTAGCCGTGCCAAAACCCCCTGTGCCATTCCCTAACAAAATGGAAATGTTGTCGTCATTCTGGTTTGTCACTACCAAGTCGGGGAAGGTATCAGCGTTGAAATCCCCTACATTAATACCTTTGGGACTTGACCCCGCGCCAAAATTAGTCGCAGCACCAAAACTATTCAAAACATACTCGTAACCCGCTAACACTTCGAGTTCAAATACCAGCGGCGTTTCAATTTTCCCGGTTCTGACTTCCAGTTCCCAGTCGCCGCCCTTTGCTACACTTCCCGTGAGGTTTTGGGAAGCGGCAACACTAGCCCCAGTTAACTCACTCAAGCGTTTGACAAATGCTTTTCCTGTCTCGCCTGCTGCTACTGAGCACCCGTACAGCAGGATATTAGGTCGATTTTTGCTCCTTGAGTCGGTTTGTGGCGAAAACCATTGCTGTAGAGAATCCCGATCGCACTCTATATCATCTAAACTCAAGCTACTGTCGCCCAGTTGCAAGCTGCCGGGAGCACCGTGAGAAACAATGTGAATGCTGTCAATATTGGTACGAAGAGCTAAAATATCAGTAATTTGGTCGATCGCATCCCGGTTCCCATCCAAAACGACTACTTCCGTACCCGGTTTTACCCCGGCAATCAAACTTTGATAATTTTCAACTTGAGTGTCGATAAAGGCGATCACACTTGGTGAAACTTGATTATTTAAATTTGGCATACTGCACCTACTAATAGCTAAAAAAAGACAATGATTCCCCTGTTTCGCGACTTGCGTCCGAAACACTTTCTGAAGGTTGTAGTAACCATAACTGTTTTTTCTAAAAATCTATATAAAGTTTTCTTTATAAACACTTTTGTAATTAAAGTTTTGATAAAGTTGGGGAATTTTATTAAGTAATATTACGAATGAGCCAGCGCGAGGTGGATGACATAACACAAAAATACTTCAATAGCAAGTGTGATTATACGGAAATATTAAAAGCGGGATTTTTGATACATATCTGCGATCGGGGCGGGTTTACTATATTATGGGTTTTAGGCAATTATTGTTGGTAAAACCCGCCCCTACGAGTTATCCGTGACAATCTTTAGGGGCGATCGTACTTACTTCAAACCCCCATCTATCCCTGCTAAAATCCCCTCAGCCTCCCCGCACAAAGCAGCATGACAGCAACCGTTACTCGCCAACAATCCCCCCCACTGACTCACATCTCCCCGGTTATATTGCAAAGTAGAACCGTCAAAACGAGTAAATTGACCGCCCGCTTCAGTCAAAATTAATTCCGGTGCCGCTAAATCCCAATCTTTAGGCGCAGACTTTCCCGAAAGTGCAATATAAACATCAGCTTTTTGCTCCACAATTGTCGCAATTTTACAGCCGATACTGCCGACAGCTAGTTGATTTTGACAAGGCAGTTTTTGTAACAATTGATTAAAGCGATCGCCCCGGTGACTGCGGCTAGTTACTATAGATAAATCTGCCACTCTATTTCGCGCAGAAACCTGCAACTTTACCGCAGAACCGTCCCGACTTTCCCCAAAAGCGCCCCCATCGCGGATTGCGTAATAAATTTTTTGCTGTTGGGGCCAAGCCACAACTGCCAATACTGGTCTCCCCTCGAATGCTAAAGCAATGTGAACGGCAAATTCACCTGTCCTGTCAATAAAATCTCGCGTTCCATCCAAAGGGTCAATAATCCAAACCCAACTTTGAGGTAAGGGAATTTGACCGTTTTTTTCTAAATAAGATTTGTAAGTTTCTTCGGTGAGATAGCCAAATTCTGCATTCCCTAAAGCCGACTGCAATTCGTCGAGAATGTAAGAATTGACAGCGACATCGGCGGCGGTGACGGGGCCATCTTTTTTTTCTTGGATGTCGAGGTTAGGACTGTGGGAATCCTGCCGATAATAGGATTGTAGGATATCTGATGCACTCCAGGCGATCGATCGCGAAATTTCGCTGATTTCTTCGAGATTTTTCATTAATTTCTTTTTTTTTAACCGCAGATGAACCCAGATGAACGGGGATTTCAGTAGGGGCGGTGCCCCCGTGCCCGCCCCTGGGAACCATACATTAGCAATTACCAATTAATATGAGGATATTTCCATTCATAATAATTAGGAAACACAAAATTAGTAAACGAAACCGAAATACTAACTTCCAATGATTTTACATGATGCCACCAACCGACAGGAATAAAGATAGCCTCTCCCGGTTCCAAAATCACTTCAATAATTTTCGCATCTCTGTAAAGCGGGTATTTGTCATAATCGGGATTTTCGCCGTCAACCTTGCTGAAAACTCCGACGTGATTGTAAAGCAGAGGTGTTTGCTGCGGAGAAATCAATTTAATTAGTTTGCGACCAGACACTTGAGCTAAAATTAAATTAACTGGGTCGTGGTGTAGTGGCGTAATCGTGCCTTTCGGCCCGAACCAAAAGAAAACTCTGCCTTTTGTATCCGTTGGATTGAGGTATTCTGGGAAAATTTCAATATCGTTGAATAGGGGTTTAAATTCCTCTCTTTCCAGAGTTTGGTTGTTAGCAACCATGTAGTAGTCGTTGCTAGGCCCGCCCTTGACAACCATCTCTACATATTTGCGGAACAAAACAATTTTTTTGTGATTTTCTATCTTGATTTCGTAATTAGGGTCGGAATTGCGGTTGGCTTGAATTTGTACCTCTGCATTGCCATATTTTTCTTGCAAATACTCCGGCGTCCACAACTGCAACGCTTTCCAGTTGTGCATAATATTGGTAATAATTACAGGAGTATTTTTTGCGTAGTAATTTTCGATAAAATACTCTCTGGAAAGGCTGCTTTTGCGTTCGATTGTGCCAAACTTGGAAGACAATGCAGCTAATTGAGTGTTAATCCTGAGATGCGATTCTAATTTTTGCAATAACTGCACGTACTGACTGCCTGCTTGGAAGTAGGGATGAGAGGAGATTTCCCTAACTTCTGCGGTGGCTGTTTCCGCATCTATGCCCGTACTTATTAGGGCTTGAATGATTTCTGCGTCTGGTTGATTTAATAATTTGTTAGCCGCCACCCACTGTTTCATATTGTCGGGAATTTCTTGTTTGCTTGGGGTGAGTAGATTGGGCAAGTTTTGTGTCAGCCATTCTAGGTTAACTTGCTGTTGTTCTGTTAGGGTAATCCGCAAAGGGGGAAGGGTGATAGTTAGGGGTTGGGTGTCAGGCATGATTCGGGTATGTTGTTTTGGGAGTGTTTTGTGTGACTTTAACTTGTCTTACTAATATAGCAATTTTGTTAACGAACCGCGAAGGCGCTAAGGGCGCGAAGGAAGGAAGAGAAGAGAGAAGTTCACAAATTTTGTCGAGGTTGCTGTCAGGATTTTAACTTAACAGGTGTTGCTAGTTCAACTTTTCTATCTTTGAGTGGTTTTAACCGGATAGTTTGGTTAATTTTAATTAAAAATTAACTCTTATTCATCCAGGCGCGGGTTCCGAAGTTTTTGCAGGAATGGGAAGCGATTTTAGCCGCTGCGGTGAGAGTATCGGTAAAGTTATTTTGCAAAATGTAGTGACAGAAAGCGCCGTGAAAGATGTCGCCAGCGCCTAAAGTGTCTGTGGCTTGAATTTGAGGTACTTCTATACTGCTGTAAGTGCCATTGCTGAGGTATAAAATTGATTGTTCGCCACGAGTGATGGCAATATTGGGAATTCCGGCTGCTGACAGGTAAGCAAAGACTTGTTCTGAATTGTCGCAGTCGGGTGGATGAAAATTATCGGAACATACCGCCCATTCAACCAAAGGCAATATTTCCTCTAATCCGGGTTTCCAACTGCCACCGTCGAGGACAATAGGAATATTTTTTGACTTGGCAAGTTGAGCAATTTCTTTGCTGGCTGCGATTTGATGTCCGTCAAGCAGTACAATACTAACTGATGTTAAAATATCCTGGTTAATTGTTTGACTGTCAACTTGCGATTTCGTAGCATTAATGGAAATTACCGATCGATCGCCCGTTGCTTCAGTTACAATAATCGAGGAAACTGGCGGCGAGTGCGATCGCCCGGGTTCCAAATCAATTATCCTGACATTATACTCCGCTAAGTCTGCACGAATTAATTGGGCGATCGCGTGAGTGCCCAAAACACCAGCCCATACCGCCACATTCCCCAAATAGCTAAAAGTGACCGCAGCATTTGCCGCCGGCCCGCCCGCAGCAATGGTACAATCAGAAGCAACAACTTTCTGATTTTCACCCGGAGGCTTCCCGGCCAAATAAACTAAATCTAAAGTCGCCAATCCCAAAAACAATCCAGTTTTCATATCTTCTTAAATATGTGGCATGGGCGTCCCACCTGTGTCCCATCTGCGGTTAAAAAATCCCAATCTTAAAATGCAAGCAAATCCCAATACAGGAACACTTTACATCGTAGGAACCCCGATCGGCAACCTCGAAGACATGACCTTTCGCGCCATCCGAATCTTGCAAACAGTAGACTTCATCGCCGCCGAAGATACCCGCCATACAGGCAAACTCTTGCACCATTTTCAAATCAAAACTCCTCAAATCAGCTATCACGAACACAACCAACACCAGCGACTTCCCGAACTCATCGACAAACTGCTTTTAGGCAAAGATATTGCCCTTGTCACCGATGCCGGAATGCCTGGAATTTCTGACCCCGGATACGAGTTAGTCAAAGCCTGCGCCGATGCTAATATTAACATTATTCCGATTCCCGGCCCTACCGCCTGCATTGTTAGCCTAACTGCATCAGGATTACCCACAGAGAGATTTGTATTTGAAGGTTTCTTACCCGTGAAAGGTCAAGAACGCCAACAGAGTTTAGAAGCTTTGCAAATACAATCCCGCACTATAATATTATACGAATCTCCGCACCGATTGCGACAAACTTTACAAGATTTAGCAAATAGTTTGGGAAGTGACAGACAGATTGTGCTGGCGAGGGAGTTAACTAAAATGCACGAAGAGTTTTGGCGTGGTAGTATGGAAAGTGCGATCGAGCTTTACACCAATCGCGAACCCCAGGGAGAATTTACCCTCGTAATTGCTGGCATCCAAACAGCCGCACCAATATTTTCCGAAGACGCCATTAAAGCAGAATTGCAAACATTAATTGCAGAAGGCATAAGTCGTTCCCAAGCCAGCCGCCAGCTAGCGCAACAAACATCCCTCCCCCGCCGCCAAATCTACCAACTCGCCCTCACAATAGGCGACAATGAATCACTAGACCAACCCGTAGATGACTTGTGAATATCTCTCTTCTCCTCTGTGCCCTCTGCGGTTAAATAAAAAAAGCTAGATACTCACACTCAGAATTATATGGTACGCGGAAACTACGATCGACAAAAACCATATTTACGCAACCCCCACATCAACAAACCAATCGCCGAAATTTATGCAGACTTAGACGCCTTTACCTGGGAGATATTTGAAGACCAACCCCACCGCTTCGATACCGTCAGTTTCTACGTCTTGCTTCCCCCACTGTTTTACGAAGGGCGTTTCATCAAAGGAATTTACTTCAGCGAAGCAGTCGAACTCATCAACAAACTATTTCCCCAACTTTCCTCAGTATTTTTCTCCTTCACCTATTCCCCCGGAATCTCCTACTCCTGGGCCCCCATAGCTGACGCCTACTCCAGTTTATACAAAAACCCGCAGCGAGAAAAATGGTTTCGCGAAACTTATCCCGATCGCGCCCACAAACCAATCATACCACTGCAAGACACCGACTTCATCAACGAATACTTAATTTCCCCGCGCAACGTCCCCGCCAAAGACATCGACTTGCTAGCCGTCGCCCGAATTTCCGAAGAAAAAAATTTGCCAATTATTGCCAAAGCCTTAAAAGTTTACCGCCAAAAATATCCGCAGAAACCAATAAAATTAACAGTAGTCACCGGCCACGAATTTGATGCTAACAACCTGAAAACTCTCGACGAGTACGCATTAAAAGAATGGCCACAAGTGGAGGCAATTTTAACCAATCCCTCCGACTACATTAACTTAGTGCCAAGAGTTGACTACTACAGCGAAATCCCCACATATTATTCGCGAGCCCAAGCATTCGTCCTCGGTTCCCTCCTAGAAGGAAAAAACCGGGGAATTACCGAAGCCATGAGTTGCAACGTACCAGTAATTTGTTTTGAAGAATTCAACCAATACGCCAGAGGAAACTCGCCAGTTTTCCCCGAAGGTGCGGGTCTTTACGCCAAATTTGACCCAGAATCTCTCGCAGATACTATATATACAGTATTGGAAAATCAAACAGAATTCAAACCGCGATATCAGTATTTAAAGCATTGCGGGCGCAAGAACTTTTTCAATATTTGTATAGACAGTTTTCCTTACTATCAGCACAACATTCCCGACTACAAACCGGGAGATGCTATTAACAATTTATGGCTAGATTTAGCAGTTCAACAAAATTATCAAGTTAGCTTAAACAGCTTTTTGTACGGAGGTTCTCCCTTGTCTCATATTCGCGGGACAAATGCGATTCAGCAAAATCTTGGCGAGTTAACTAAGTTTCAATGACAGATAATTCGGAATGATGAAACCACAGAGGACACAGAGGAAGAGAAGAGAGAGAGATGAATAATTCTGATGTCAACGGGATTTGAGATTAGCCTTCATAGCGAGGACTTTCGCTAAAAGCCCCGTGGAATTCATTCCCTAGCGACTGGTAGATGGTCGGCTTCAGTTGACACCCATGCCCTCTGCCCTATGCCCTATGACAATATCCTCAAAAATCTTACTGGCTAAAACTCTAGCAAAATTCACAGGAACAGCATTGCCGACCATTTTGTATCCATCAGCAATATACTTGTACTTAAAAATAAACTCATCCGGGAAAGTCTGAACTCTCGCGCACTCTCGCACAGAAAGCCGACGGTAAGGCTGAGGCGAATTGGGGTCAAAAATGCGTTTGTCTTTGCCCACCAAAAGCATTTTACTAGCTTGAGGATGGAGAGGTGCGTGTCTGCCACTTGCCTGAATTGTAAACGAAGGTTCTGACCAACTTCTAACTCGATTCCGCGACATATAAATGCTCGAAAACCCCAAATCCGCACATTCGTGATTTGGGACAGAATCGTGATAATTATCTAATTTAGCCTTAACTGACAGTGGCGCAGCCTGCAAATCAAAAATCGCATCTTTCAGCGTCAAAATCTCGGTTCCAGGTTCGGGAAACTCAAAACCAAAACCCAGATTCTGCCGATAACCAACAACAATAACCCTTTGCCTATCTTGCGGAACACCAAAATTTCTAGCATTCAACAACTTGTACGAAACCCGATACCCGATTTCCTCAAACTGCGATAATATATAAGTGAAAGCATCTTTGTTTCTGGAAGCCAAGATACCGCTAACATTCTCAGCTAAAAAAAACAAAGGCTGCTTGTCCCGCACAATTCTGATATACTCCCAGAAAAGTTGACCCCGACTGTCATCAATCCCCCGTTTCGCCCCGGCCGCACTCCAACTTTGACAAGGAGGGCCGCCGATTATCCCAATACAGTTGGGAATTTCATCAGATTTGATTTTTCTGATATCTCTGCGATCTAAAATAGTTTCAGGATGATTGAAATTATACGTATCCCAAATAGACTTATCATATTCATTCGCCCAAACCGGATTAAAGCCAGCCAAGCGAAAACCCAAATCCAACCCCCCACAACCAGAAAACAGAGAAATAATATCCAAAGCCACCTTCTTTCACCCGCAATAACTACAATAAATCAATTATAAACCTCTCTTTTCTTAGATATCTATCTCTTTCTTCTCTCTCTGCGCCCTCTATGGTTAATAAAAGAAATATAATTCACACACAAATAGAATTTATCATCCTCAATGAATGCAGAATCCATCCTCCAATCTTACCAACACTTCGGCGTCCATCTCGGCTTAGAAAGAATTCACCAACTTCTCCAAAAACTAGACAACCCCCACCAACAAGTACCCATTATCCACGTTGCAGGCACAAACGGCAAAGGTTCCGTTTGCGCTTATCTCTCTTCCGTACTAACAGAAGCAGGCTATCGAGTTGGACGCTACACATCCCCGCACTTAATCGATTGGACAGAAAGAATTTGCATCAACCAAAAACCGATTTCTACAACAGCATTGCAACAGTGCCTAGAACGAGTTGTCGCCGCCACCGAAAACAACACCGAAACTCCCACTCAATTTGAAATAATCACCGCCGCAGCTTGGCTGTATTTCGCCGAACAAAAAACAGACATCGCAGTCATAGAAACTGGATTGGGCGGTAGATTAGACGCCACAAACGTTTGCGAAACACCTCTCGCTAGCGTCATCACTTCTATCAGTCTTGAACACTGGCAAATACTCGGCCCCACCGTGGCAGATATTGCTGGGGAAAAAGCCGGAATTCTCAAAGCAAAATGTCCGGCAGTTATCGGACAATTGCCAGAATCAGCTAGAATAGTAGTAGAAAAACGCATTCAAGAATTAGACTGTCCGGCAACTTGGGTAAAACCAGCAAGAGATTTAGGACAAGGGTTCGCAGAATATCAGTTAAATCAAAATGCGGTTAAAATAAAATATAAATTGCCGCTGCTGGGAAAAATTCAACTAATGAATTCAGCAATTGCGATCGCAACTTTGCAAACTCTCCAAAACCAAGGATGGCAAATTTCCCCCACCGCCATCGAAAACGGTATCGCCAAAACCCAATGGCCCGGAAGACTCCAGCAGACAACTTGGAAAAACCGCAACATATTAATTGATGGCGCGCACAATCCAGCCGCAGCTATCGCCCTGCGTGAATATGTCGATCGCCTGAACAATCACCCGTCACCTATTAACTGGGTAATCGGCATTCTTGCGACTAAAGACTGCGACGATATTTTGAAAGCATTACTCAAAAAGGGCGATCGACTTTACCTAGTACCCGTACCCGATCAAAACTCATCATCCCCCGCAGAATTAGCCACCCTCGCTCAAATTATCTGCCCCGAATTAACTCTCTGTCAAGCCTTCCCCGACTTGACAACAGCTTTAGATGCTGCTGTTACAGGTGACAACCTAACAATCCTTTGCGGTTCCCTTTATCTCGTCGGCTATTTTCTGCAACAACAACAATCCCAAGCTTAAACGCATCAGAATTGTGTTTCTTCCTCAGTAAAGATAGGAGGCCACAATTCCGAAACGGGCAATTCCCAACCGGGAAAAAGTTCTGCTACTGTTAAGATATCGCCATTTCCTAAAACAGTCGGTTCACCTGTAGAGCGATAAATAGTCACTGTTTCTTCATCAGGATCGATCAGGATTCCGATGATCGCACCCAGTTCTATAAACTTCAAAACTTTGGTTTCTATAGGCTTAATGCGATCGCTCTGAGATTTAATCTCAACCACCAAATCGGGGACAAGTTCTCCAAAATAACGCGGACTTTGGCGCAAGCGGGCGGCCCGCACAAAAGAAACATCCGGTGCTTTGACATTCGTATCCGGCATAATGAAACCGCCTGCGGAGTCAAAGACTCTCCCCAAGCGACGGGGATTTATCCAAGCGAAAAGAAAGGCGATGAGACGGCTACTGATTTCACTGGATACGATGTCTGATGGCCCTATAACTGAAATTATCCCGTCTTCTAGTTCAATTTGGTAATCTAAACCCGCTTCGGAAAAAAGGGTTTGAACTTGGTTTAAATCTTTGAGTGTCATCGCTGGCATAATAATTTTATCCTATTTCGATCTGAGCTTTGATTTTAACACGAGTCAAATTTCTGAATATTTGAGAAATTCAGGCTATCTTCCTGCAAATCATCAATCAAGCTGAATTGAGAAAGGCGATCACACGGGATAAAGAAACCCGGTTTCTGGGATGAGCGATCGTTCTTATCAACAAACATTTATCTCTAAAATAGTCCAGATTGACTTATCCAGATTTTTCCTCCGACTCCGCCTTGTGAAGAGGCGGTAATTTCATCATTTGATAATAACTTAAAAGCTGATATCTGCTTATATATGGCGGCACAGATTCCCATTATTTAATAATACGTCAAGTGGCAGAAAAAAGCAAGGGGCGAGATGAATAAAATCCCGCCCCAGCTTCAATTAAAAACTACCTTTGATCCCAAGCCTTAGCCGCATCAGCCACAGCTTGATCTACCGACTTCTCATCCAACATTGCCGCCTGCAAATTGTCATAAATCGCCTTTTGCAGCTTCTTAACATCCTTCAAAGGCGGAAGCAATAGCTCGGCGGAAGTCAACCCAGAAGCACTAACAACCCGAGCTCGATCGGCAGCGGGGGCATCAGTCGGAACGTTCTTAAAATAATCGTCCTGCAAAGCCTCAACCGTAGAAGGCAAAACATTAGCAGCCTTAGCAAAAGCCAACTGATTTTGAGAATTAGTCACGTACAAAGCAAACTTGACAGCATCATCAGGGCGCTTGCTATCGCGCGGCACAACCAAATTCATTACCGCCACAGTCTTCTTGCCGGTTTCCCCCGTAATTTGAGGCGCAGTAGCCGAAACAGCACCAATACTCGGAGCATTCTCAGCAATCGCTTTCAAAAACTGAGGCCCCGAAGCTAACAAAGTAGTTTCCCCAGCTTGATAAAGCTCGATCGCCCTACGATGTCCCTGCACCAAAACATCCTGTGGCAAAAGTCCGTTCTTGTACAAATCTACCCAATACTGAAAAACAGCTTTGCCCTTAGCAGTATTAAAAGCCGCCTTGCCTTTAGCATCAACCAAAGGCACACCCATCTGCACGAAAGATTGCAAAACCTCCGCCGAATCTTCCGGCACAAAAGTCACAAAAAAAGCAAACTTACCAGTCTTTTCCTTCACCTGCTTGGCAACAGTTGCCAACTCGGCATAAGTAGCAGGAGGCTTAGCAATTCCAGCCTTCTTCAACAACTCCGTATTGTAAATTGTCACCCCAGTCGTGAGATACCAAGGAATGCCAAAACTCTTGCCGTCGAGTACGCCAGCTTTCCAGATATTAGGCAGATAGGTCGATCGAACTTGCTGCGGAATCCGAGAATCCAAATCCAGCCAAGCATTGCGTCCCGCCAACAGCGAAGCAAAATCGGGATTTAGGTTCACCACATCCGGCGCAGTTTTCGCCGAAACAGCCCCCAAAATCTTGCTTTCCATCGCCGACCAAGGAACGTCCACCCAGCGTACCTTCACCCCCGGATTTTGGGCTTCAAAACCGGCGATCGTCTTGTTGAAATACTCAGTAAACTGAGGTTGAAGCTGCATAGTCCAGAACTCGATTTCCTGCGTATTATTTGCCTGGGAATTAACAGCCGGCTTGCCACAACTCACCACAGCAGCCAGCAGCAGCCCCACCAGCCCAAAAACAGCAAACAGTTGCCAAGATTTACGTTTCATAGAATAAAATTTGAGAGTTATGGGAACCGTTAGACAAAAAAAGCGAGCGGCCGAATCAAGCGCGGTGAGTGCGAGAGAGAGTTTTGTAGCTGGCCACCGCGATCGAGAGAGTCGGTTTTTGTGCAGAATCGGCAGGTTTTCCGTCGATCGAGCTGGAATTTATTGACATTCGCAGCAGAATAGCTATTGTCAAGTAAATTGGATAGCATAAAATCGGAACTAGCGATCGCGCAACACAGACGGAGCTGCGTAGCTACGGCGGGATACCGAGATTACAGCACTCTTTCGGCAGTTGGAAACCAACCCTCCAACACGCCTGCGCGCTTAATCAGGCTGGCCAACTACAAAAGAAAAAAATAGCAATTACCGACGACCCAATCACATGGTTAACTTTTTCAAAGGTCTACTTTCCCAACGCCAGCCAGGAATCGGGATCGAAATAGCCCCAGACCGCATCAACATCATTCAGCTCGAAAAGAAAGCTCAGACATTAAAATTAGCCACCCTAGCCTCAATAGAAGTTCCCGAAGACATAGTACAAGAAGGACAAATAGTCGATCCACCGGGAATGGCAGAACTCATACGCGCCGTCCTCGCCGAAAACAAAATCAAAGCCAAGCGAGTAGCCACAGCCATTCCCGGCCGCGAAGCCGTCATCCGCCTCATCCCAGTTCCCGCAGAGCTCAACGAAGAAGAACTGCGGGATTACATGAATGCAGAAGCAGGACTGTACTTGCCGTTTCCCAGAGAAGACGCCGACGTAGACTATCAAAAAATAGGCCTATTTGTAGATGACGACGGAGTAGAAAAAGTGCAAGTCGTGTTAGTAGCCACCCGCAGAGAAGTTACCGACACATACATCGAAACCTTCAAAGAAGCCGGACTGATTATAGACGTACTAGAAGTAACCAGCTTTGCCCTAATCCGCACCCTCAAAGAACAACTGCAACAATTTTCCTCCCAAGAAGCAGCAGTTCTCACTGCCATTGAATTTGACAGCACCGAGTTAGCTATAGTAGTGGACGGCATACCTCAGTTCAACCGTACCATCCCGATCGGCACCTACCAAATCCAGACCGCCCTCAACCAAGCCATGAACCTGCCGCCAACCAGAGACACCAGCGAACTGCAAGGCATGACCCTGCCCGTCACAGATACAATGGGCGCATCGGGAGACGCCAATCCGGGAACAAATGCGATGATTAAAGTATTGGGAGAACTAGCAGACGAACTGCGCCGCTCAGTAGACTTTTACCTCAACCAGAGCGAAGAACTCGAAGTAGCGCAACTGCTGCTAGCAGGCCCGGGAGCTGCGATCGGCAAACTAGACGAATTTTTTATGCAAAGATTAAGCTTGCCGGCATCTCAAGTCGATCCCATCGAAACCCTAGGGCTAGAAATCAGCCAAGAAATTACCCCAGAACAGCGAGCAGGTTTAGGAGTCGCCCTAGGTTTAGGACTAAGGGAGGTTATGTGACCTAACAGTTTTAGATGAGAGAAAAACCGATTTGAGAATTTTAGGTAAAAGCCCCTTCCAAAAGAAGAAGGCAGAAAGCAGAAGGTAGAATATTGGAGGGAGAAGGTAGAAGGTAAAAGGTAGAATATATCTGAGGTAGAAGCAGCCCCTTCCTTCAGTAGAAGCCAGAAAGTTGTTTCTTTCTTCCCTAAATAAATCCTTCACTTGTACCAGCAATCTTGGGTTCTGTCTAAAATCTAAAATTTCCAATTTAAATCTATAGCAACAGCCAAGACTGTGAGGACATTCTTAATTGCTGAAACATAAGCGGTAGATCACTTTTTCCTTCTACCTTCTACCTTCTACCTCGTGCCTTCTACCTTTTACCTTGTGCCTTCTACCTTCTTCCTTCTGCTATAAAATCGAGTGAAGCCATGTACAGCCTAGATATTAATTTTCTCAACGACCGTCCAGACTACAAACCCGTTGCAGTAGCCAAAAGCTCCGCTAAAAAAAGTTCCGGTGGAGCCAAAGACCAACTGCCCCTAATTGGGGCGCTGCTGTTTGCCTTCGGCCTCAACGCCGCAGTCATGGGCGCCTGGTGGTGGGCGACTAACGAAAATACCAAGTTGGCTACAGAACAAGCAGCCATCGACCAAGAACTGGCCCTGTTAAACACTCAAGCCAACACCATCAAAGCCATCAACGCCGAAACCGACCAAGTTACCGCCGAATACAAAGCATTAGCTGGAGTATTCGACCAAATTAAACCTTGGTCGGCGATGCTGCAAGACCTCAGTGCCCGCACTCCGGCGGGAGTGCAAATTGGCAAAATCGAGCAAATCGACCCCAGTCCCTCCCCCGTTGCAGCAGCACCCCCTCCCCCCGCAGCAACTCCCGCAGCCAGCCCGTCCCCAGGGGCGAGCCCGTCTCCAGCCAGCCCCCCCCCGGCAGCAGCTCCCGTCCCCGTCGTCCCGCAGCAGGCAGCAAAAGTACAAATTTCAGGGATAGCCAGTACCTTTGCTCAAGTTAACGACTTTATGCTGCTAGTCCAACGCTCTCCTTTCTTCCTTAACACCGATACCAAACTGATAGCGGCCACATTAAAAAACAACCCCGCACAATTACAAGTGCGTAACCAAAACGCAGCACCACCAGAACTTCCCAAACTGCGACCGGTGGTGGAATATAAAATAGAAACGACGCTCAGCCCGACGGGAGCCTCCGAGTTGCTCCCCGAACTCCGCAGCAAGCAGGCAGACGGGCTAGCAATACGGATAGAAACACTTCAAGAAAAAGGAGTGCTAGAACCACAAAAACCAGAGGTGAAAAAACAATGACAGCAGCAAATGAGTTTATTCCCAGTGGCGGAAAAGCAGAAGAAACAGGGGGTCAGGAAATATTCGGCATTAAGCTGACACCCCAAGTGCAAGCAATCAGCATCGCCCTTCTCGGTCTCGGAATTGCGGGCTACCTCGGCTACCAGTTCGTACTGCCAGAATTCCAAAAAGGCGACGCATTCAAGCAAAAAATTAGCGAAAGCAAGCAAACGCAACTGCAATTGCAAACTCAAATTCAAAAAAAGGCAGAAGCAGAAGCCAAGCAAGAAGAAGCAAAACAGCGCCGCGCCAACGTGACGGCAATGTTTGCCAGCGACGCCAGCGCCAACACGCTTTTGCTTGATATGACCCAACTGGTTAATAGAATCAACGCCGGCGTGCAAGGAGATGACCTCAAGGCTAAAATTACCAAATTTGAGCCCGATATGCCCCCAGCCGCAGCAACCGCCGCGCCGGGAGCTCCAGACCCTGATATTCTGGCTGATACCTCCTTTGGGCCGTCCCTGGCTGGCAAGCTCAGACGCAAAAAATTTAAGGTAGAGTTTGAAGGCACTTTCGCTCAAACCCGCAATTTTATGCGTAACTTGGAGTTGATGCAGTCGCTGTTGGTAGTGAGGAATTTGAAATCTGAATTGCTAGCATCAAATCAGCCAATTGAAGTTGATTTTTTGAAAGGGAAAATAGTTCCTGTGGAGCAGCCCCCAACTAAAATTAAAACTGCTTTTGATTTGCACGCACTGCTGCCGTTAAAGCAAGAAGAAAAACCGCCAACTCCAGTTCCGAGTCCTGGTGCTAAGTAGTGCTTGTTTGGCGGATATTACCTATTGTTCTCAACTCGCTCTTTCACAAGAAGGTAGAAGGCAGAAGGTTGAAATTGGAAGATGGAAAGTAGAAGTCAAAAAAGTATGAATGCCAGAAAAATATTTTTCTGGCATTCATAAATTGGCTCTGAAATCTAAGTTCTTCTAATACCTGTTTCAAAAAGTAATTGAACTGTATAGCAATCCTTGCAGGAGTCGTAATTTTTTTACCTACCCCAACCCTCCCCTTACAAAGGGGAGGGAGTAAGAAATCCACAAATGATGCAAGGATTGCTGTAGGATAGCTTCTAACCCTGATGTCATCTGTTATTCCCAATCGAAAATTAAAAATCGAAAAGGGCATAACTTCTTCCTTTAAAAAGGCTCGAAGCGAGAATATTTTAGTCAGTTTAGCAGCTAGCGACAAAAGACTGCGAACAACAAATAACAAAGTTTAGTGGAGGAGAGAACGTGAAACAGCATCTACGGTTAAGTGGAGGACTCTTATGCAGCGTTGCAGGAGTTCTGGTAGCCCAAGCCCCCGTCTTGGCAGCGCCGACTCAGGTCACAGGAGTGCAAGTAAGTCAAGGTAATAATGGCGTAAATATTGTTCTGGCGACAGAAAAGGGCGATCGCCCGCAAGTTTTCGCCATCAATAACGGCAATACTTACCAAGCCACAATTATCAACACCCAGCTCCGCTTGCCACAAGGCAACAGCTTCCGTCAAGATAACCCCGCTCCGGGAATTTCTTCAGTAGAAATCAGCCAGGTAGAGGCTAACAGCATCCGCGTTGTGGTAGCCGGCACCAACGGAGTTCCTAACGGACAAATTGTTCCGGGACAAGGCCAAAGCATCGTCCTCAGCGTTGCCGGACAGGGTGGTACAGTACAGTCTGCCCAAACAGCACCTCCGCTGCCTCCCGGCCTGCCACTGAGCCAAACAGCTCCCCCGCCGGCTCCCCAAGTCCGCACCTCGCAAAACCCAGGCGTGCTGCTGCCAAATCCCGAAGTTACTGTTACCAGGAACGATCGCCCGCCCCTCCCCAGCGAAATACAATCCCAGACAAATCAGGCTGCGCCTTTCCAGCCCCGAGCAGTTGCTCCGCCCTTGGGAGATATCGCGGTGTCTAACATCGCCCCCGGCGCGGGAAATATTGAACTTAGTTCGGGAGAACGCATCCCCCGCTTGGTGCTGCGGGATGCTCCAGTCCGGGACGTTTTGGCTCTGCTGGCCCGCGCTGCTGGCTTGAACATCGCTTTTACAGGCGGCGGGGCCCCTGCTCAACCGGGCCAGCCTGCAGTGCCTGGTCAGCCAGGAGCCTCCGGCTCAGATGAAGGCCCAAAGATTTCCTTGGACATCGAAAATGAGTCGGTGCAAGATGTCTTTAATTACGTGCTGCGGCTCAGCGGGCTGCAAGCTAACCGCCAGGGGCGGACAATTTTTGTAGGGACTAGCTTGCCGATCGACTCGCGCAATATTATCATTCGGACTTTGCGGCTCAATCAAGTTCGCTCTACGGATGCAGCTAACTTTTTGAGCGCTCAAGGCGCGGAAAGTCAACTGCCCATTACTCGGGTGACTATTCAAAGCGTGGGCCAGGGAAATGCGGCGCGGGATGTGGAAATTCGGGAACCGGATATTAAGGCGATCGGCGCTACCCAAGGCACCGGGCCGCTCTTGCTGAGGGGACTGTCGGTGCTGGCGGATGCGAGGCTCAATTCCATCACTTTGGTGGGAGATCCGCGCAAAGTTGACATGGCTGTGGCTTTCTTGACGCAGCTAGATTTGCGCCGCCGTCAAGTCGCTGTCAACGTCAAGGTGATCGATATCAACTTGTTGGGAGACAACAGAACCAACAGCAGTTTCTCTTTCGGAATTAATAACAATTTCTTCGTCAATGACGGCGGGGTGGCAAGTCTCAATTTTGGTGGCATCAATCCGCCCGCTGGCCTGGGAGATCCCATCGCTAGACCGATCATCGGCAACCCCCTAGGAACCCCGGATGTTTTCTACGATGCGAACGGCCGGCGTATCGTGCCCTTTACAGGTCAAGGTCTCGAAGGCCCCGGCAAAGGTGTGTTCCTCCAGCCGACAGCCCCAGTTACTAATGACCCCACGCGAGTTGGAATTACGGATTACACTCCAGGCTCGACGACCGGCTCAGGAAGTGCAGATTTCGGTCTGTTCCCGCTGTTCCAGTATCCGAGGAGGTTCCTGTCGGCGTTGCAGGCAACTATTCAGAGCCAGAATGCCAAAATCTTGACCGATCCGACTCTGGTGGTTCAAGAAGGAGAAACGGCAAATGTGAATATTACTGATGAGGTGATCACTAACATCACGTCCCAAACCCAGAGTACCGGCAATACAAGTACCACAACGGTGACGGCCGTCAAAGACAGGGCTGGTTTGCAGTTGGGGGTGGCGATCGACCGGATTGACGATAACGGTTTTGTCTCTCTGCGGGTGAACCCGATTATCAGGACACCTGGCGGCGAGCAAAACCTGGCCACAGGCGCGAACACCAATACCATCAGGCTGCTGGGCGAGCGATCGTTGCAATCGGGCCTAATTCGCCTGCGGGACGGTCAGACTTTGATTGTTTCGGGGATTATCCGCGACGAAGAACGGGTTACAGCGAACAAGATTCCGATTTTGGGAGATTTGCCGATTATCGGTTCGCTGTTCAGGAGTACCAATAAGGCTAACCAGCGGGCGGAGTTGATTGTATTGCTGACACCGCAGATTTTGGATGATAGCGATCGATCGAACTTTGGCTACCAAAACAACATCAGTCCCGACGCGCGCCAACTGTTGCAGCGCAGTCAGCCCGTCCAGCCGAGACAGTAGGAAGGAAAAAGGCCTTGGTGTCAACTTTCCACGCTCTTTCCCGACAGTCCGACAGGGTTGAAACCCCTGCCTCAAAGCTAAAGTCCTCGCTCAAGAGGACTAAAGAACTCATTAGTCCTCTGTAAGAAAACTATAAATGACTCTTTCAGTCGTCTTCAAACGACTTTCGCTATTAGCCAGGGGTTGAAACCCCTGGCGGGTTTCGGGAAAATGAAACAGCCCTGCCCCACCGGAGGAAAGAAAGAGGGAAAAAGGAAGAAGGAAGAAGGAAAAAACTTTTCCTTTAGCCCTTGACAAATTACATTTTATTCTTTCTATTTCTCCTTCTTTTCCGATCTCAAATCCACCGAGGCGAGAAATCTTGTTTCCAAGGTGGTATTTTTTTACCTAAATTTTGGGATTAATTACAAAAATTAGCAAGTTCCATATAAATTAAAGGTTCCACCGATCCATAACGGTCGGCAAGACTTTAGAATAATGCAGTGAAAATTAGATGCTGTGGGGTTTTCAGCAGTTAGAAACAAAAATTCCTTTTCTGACCAATTACCCTAGGGTAATTGGTATTCAGCAGGAGTTGTGATTCGGGGAAGCGGACGGGAGCAATCGGGAACCACCCCAACCTCCCAATCCACACCTCAATCCAGTTGATAACTCACAGCTAATAGTTGAACTAACTCTGTTTAACGTAATTTTGCAAATCGAGAAGGAGTTCGCAATGAACAAAGGTGAATTGGTTGATGCAGTGGCGGAAAAGGCTAGCGTGACGAAAAAACAGGCAGATGCTGTTTTGAGTGCGGCCCTGGAAGCAATCATGGAAGCTGTCTCCGATGGCGACAAGGTGACGCTGGTCGGTTTTGGCTCGTTTGAGTCGCGGGAACGCAAGGCCCGCGAGGGTCGCAATCCCAAAACTGGCGACAAGATGGAAATCCCGGCCACCAGAGTTCCTGCATTTTCCGCAGGGAAGTTGTTTAAGGACAGAGTTGCACCGCCGAAAAACGCGGAATAGCTGGCGAACTGAGTCTTGATTAGACCTGTACACGGTGGGAATTTAGCTTGGGCAGCCACACTGGCAGGCTGCCCTGCCTCTGCTATTCTCGATTTTTCTGCCAGTATCAGTCCTTTGGGCCCTCCTGAGTCGGCCTTGAATGCGATTCAAGCACACTTGAGCAGTCTGACGGCTTACCCAGACCCGGATTATGGGGATCTCAGGACTGCTTTGGGTGAGGCTTTGAATGTTGACCGGGATTGGATTTTGCCCGGGAATGGTTCGGCGGAATTGTTGACTTGGGCGGCTTGGGATTTGTCGAAGCTGGAGGCGACTTATTTGGTGACTCCGGCTTTTGGCGATTACTGGCGGGCTCTTTCGGCTTTCGGGGCGCAGGTGCTGAAATGTCCTTTGGAACTCACAACTTGCACCATTGTCAAAAACGGGCAAGATGCCCATTCCACAAGAAATGAATTTTCTTGTGGAACAGGCAAGATGCCTGTTCCTAAACAAATTGAGCATGGTGCAACATCTCAGTTGGAACTGACATCGTTGGACGCTGGGGCAGGAAATGAGTTAGTAACCGATGATTTGTCGCTTTCTAACCGTTCCCTTGTCTCCCCTTCTCTCCGTCTCCCCGTTCCTCTTGCTCTCGATGCCCCCTCTAGACGAGGTTTGCTACTGAACAACCCGCACAATCCTACGGGTTTACTGTTTGCTAGGGAGGCGATTTTGCCTTATGTGAAGCAGTTAGGTATGGTGGTGGTGGATGAGGCATTTATGGACTTTCTACCGCCTTCTGAGCAGGAAACTTTGATCGATGCTGTTGAGGAGTTTCCGAATTTGGTGATTTTACGATCGCTCACTAAATTCTATTCTCTGCCGGGACTGCGCTTGGGCTGTGCGATCGCCCATCCCGATATCCTCCGCCGGTGGCAGTTGCTGCGCGATCCTTGGCCTGTGAATGCTTTGGCGGCGGCGGCTGCTGCTGCTGCGGTGCGAGATGCTGCTTTTGAGCGGCAAACTTGGGATTGGCTGCCTGTTGCTCGCCGAGAGCTATTTGAGGGTTTGGCTAATTTACCGGGTTTGCAGCCTTTTGCCGGGGCGGCTAATTTCTTGTTGGTTGAGTCGTCGATGTCGGTTTCTTCGATTCAAAAAAGTCTCTTGGAACGACACCGGATTTTGATTCGGGATTGTTTGAGTTTTCCTGAGTTGAGCGATCGGTTTTTTCGGGTGGCCGTGCGCTCAAGGGCGGACAATCTGCGGCTGATTGCTGGACTTGGCGAAGTTATTCATTAGGTGACTGTTGACGGTTGTCCGTTGACTGTTGACTGTTAACAACCAATAACAGTTGACAAACGGATTTTATTGGTCGTTTGAGTGGACATCCCCAAGAAACCCGGTTTCTATGATAAATCTTGGGTTTTGCAGCGAAGTATCTAGGAAGAAACCGGGTTTCTGACCCCGCGCGCGGATCGTCCTAAACTACTAACTAATGACTAATGACTAATGACTACTGACTTTTTTATTTATGCTTGACTATGATTTAGTGATTATTGGTGGAACTCCGGCCGGACGTTATGCTGCTTTGACTGCAACTAATTTCCCGGCTCGCGTTGCTTTGGTGGAACCGCTAAGTAATTCCCAAGATTTGCCGACTGGGGGGAAAGAGTCGATCGACCTTGGTTTGAGATACAGCCAAACTTTGAGGGAGGCTGCTCGTTTTGCCCAGCAGATCAGCCGCCAGCAGTTGGGGGTGCGCTGGGAAGTGGCTAATTCCTCCATGCCGATCAAATTGGGGTTTGACGGGGTTCTCAAGTGGGCCGAGGGTGTTGTTTCTAATTTGTCAGAAATTGATGATCTCGGCGTTTTGGCTGCTCGCGGTGTCGATGTTATTTTTGGCAGCGGCGAGTTTGTTGCGAAACCGGATTTGGCTTTTGTTGTCGGCGGGCGAAAATTGCGATCGCTCTGTTATTTGCTGGCTTGTCCAACTCTGCCGACGATTCCGAATATTGAAGGACTTTCGTCTGCTGGCTTTTTTACTTCGGAAACTGTCGCGGAATTAGCCAAACTTCCACAGTTGCCTAAAAGTTTGGCTGTAATTGGCGCAGATCCCAGCGGTGTCGAAGTGGCTCAAACTTTTACTCGGCTGGGGGTTGCTGTCACTTTGGTAGTGAAAAGTTCGCACATTTTGGCTAAAGAAGATCGGGAGGCTGCTGGGTTGGTTCAAGCTGCAATGGAAGCTGAAGGAGTGCGGATTCTGACTGCTACTGAGGTGACTCAAGCTAGGGTGATTGAGGGTAAAAAGTGGATTCAAGCAGGGCCAAGGGCGATCGAAGCTGAGGAGATTTTTCTGGCCGCCGGTAGAGGACACAATTTTTCATCGTTAAATCTCGAAGCGGCTGGGGTTAAATTCAGCTATCGGGGGGTGATTTTAAATGAAAAGCTGCAAACAACTAATCACCGCATTTACGCGATAGGCGATGTTGCTGGGGGTTATCCGTTCCCTCACATCGCTAATTGCGAAGCTGCAGTTGCTGTGAAAAATGCTTTGTTTTTGCCGATGTTTCAAATAGATTATCGCGGGATTCCTTGGGCGATTTTTTCTGACCCGCAATTGGCGAGGGTTGGCTTGACTGAAGCGCAAGCAAGGCGCCGTTTTGGAGACGATCTCATTATTGGTCGGGAATATTTCAAGAATCTTGAAAGAGCTCAAATGTCCGGAGATACAACTGGTTTTTGTAAGATTGTCGGGCGTCGCAACGGGGAGATTTTGGGAGCGAGTATTGTGGGGCCGCAAGCTGCTGAGTTGATTCACGCGATCGCCTTGGCTGTGCGTCACGGGATGAAGGTTGAGGCGATCGCCGAACTTCCTTATATTTGGTCTAGTTTTTCGGCAATTAACGGTCAAACTGCCACTGTTTGGGAGTCGCAGCGCTTGGGCAGCAATACTTTTATCCAGAATTTGTGGGAGAATTTGTTTCACTGGCGCAGGTATTGGAAGTGAAACAATCAAAGGGGTAATTGGTAATTTGTAATTGCTAACTATATGAGTGGGAAAATATAATTGACTTGGGCTAATTCCACAGTCTGCTTCTGAACTTTGGCATTTAATTCCTGATTTACTTATTAGAGTGGGGCAGCTTGTTGTTGCATCTGGAAAAATAATTGGGCTTGGAGCCTATGACTCCCTACCGATCGGCAATCTGGCGCACAAACTCGATTTCCTCTGCTTGCGGCTTTAAATGCAGACTCGCCCGAATTGTAGTGATGACATTAAATTATGAGCTAAACTAGAGATTAGATTTAATAGGCGATCGCATACAAGCATCGGTTTCACAAATACTTTTAAGTACCTGATTAGCATCTTCAATTCCTCTTCTCTCAACTGCGGTTCTTCAATCAGCCTTAGCTTTATTCATTTTCTACTTAGTCTTAACTCCAGTATAAACAGCTCTTACAGAAACAATTCAAGTATTGTTTTAAACTCCGGCTTTCATAAGTTGAGCGACAAAGTATATTAAGAAAAATGTAATTCACTGAATACTAAAGCAGAGCGAGCGAAAATAGTAGATAGTAACTCTAAAAAGCTTCAGGCTTGACAAAAGCAGTAGGAATACTTAGATATGGCTGACATCACCAATCTTTTTCTAGGCTATCACATTAACGAGCAAATATACACAGGCAATCGCACTCTAGTTTATCGCGGCTTTCGCACTTCAAATGGGCAGCCCGTCGTGATTAAAGTGCTGCGAAATAACTTTCCCCGCTTCAACGAACTGGTTCACTTCCGCAACCAGTACATCATTGCTAAAAACTTAGAGATCCCCGGCAGTGTCAAGGCATACAGCCTGGAAACTTACCATAACCACTATGCTCTGGTGATGGAAGACTTTGGCGGAATTTCCTTAAGTACCTACCTCGCTAGTCTAACATCCGCTAGCAACAAACCCCTAGAAGGATTGCCCGTTAACGAGTTTCTTCCCATTGCAATTCAAATTGCCAACTCACTCAACGGACTTTATCGCCACCACGTCATCCATAAAGACCTCAAACCCGCCAACATTCTGATTAACCCCAGCAGCAAAGAAGTCAAGCTGATTGACTTCAGCATCGCTTCCCTGCTACCCCGCGAAACCCAAGAAATTCAAAATCCCAACGTCCTTGAAGGCACCTTACCTTACATATCTCCCGAACAAACTGGGCGAATGAACCGAGGCATTGATTACCGCACAGATTTCTACTCGCTGGGAGTCACATTCTACGAATTACTAACAGGAAAGTTACCCTTCCAAACGGATGACCCAATGGATTTGGTACACTGCCACCTTGCCAAACAACCTATCCCAGTCTCAATTCTCAACCAGAGCGTTCCATTGGTGCTGTCGGAGATTGTCAGCAAACTGATGGCTAAGAATGCTGAAGCTCGCTATCAAAGCGCCCTAGGACTCAAGTACGATTTGGAAACTTGTTTATCCGAGTGGCAAAAGACAGGGGCGCTGAGTAACTTTACCATAGGGGAGCGAGATTTGTGCGATCGCTTTACTACCCCCGAAAAATTATACGGTAGAGAAAGCGAAGTATTCTCCCTGCTATCTGCCTTCGAGCGGGTGAGTGCCGGAAGCACCGAAATGATGCTCGTTGCCGGTTTCTCCGGCATTGGCAAAACCGCTGTTGTCAACGAAGTTCACAAACCCATTGTCCGGCAGCGAGGCTACTTTATTAAAGGCAAATTTGACCAATTTCAACGCACCCTTCCCTTTTCAGCATTTGTCCAAGCTTTTCGCGATTTAATGGGACAATTGCTGTCGGAAACAGATGCTAAAATTGAACAATGGAAATCAGAAATTTTGACAGCTTTAGGCGATAGCGCTCAAGTGATAGTTGAAGTCATTCCCGAACTACAAAAAATTATTGGAGAACAACCGCCAGTCCCAGAACTTTCGGGCAGTGCCGGTCAAAATCGCTTCAATTTGTTGTTTGAAAATTTTATTCAAGTCTTTACAACAAAAGAACACCCTTTAGTAATTTTCTTGGATGATTTGCAATGGGCAGACTCAGCCTCTTTAAAATTAATTCAACTGCTGATGACTGCTACTGATAACCGCTATCTCCTCTTAATTGGAGCTTATCGGGATAACGAAGTATTTCCAGCGCATCCATTCATGCTGACGTTAGCAGAGATTCAAAAAACTGAAGCAAAGGTGAATACTCTTACCTTAACTCCGCTCGCTCAAGCAGACGTAAATAGTTTAGTTGCCGATACTCTAGCTTGTTCTACAGCGTTGGCTCGGCCTTTGACAGAACTCGTTTATCAGAAAACCCAAGGCAATCCATTTTTCAGCACACAATTCCTCAAATCTTTGCATGAAGAGAGACTGATTGTATTTAATTGTGAAGCTCGGTATTGGCAGTGCGATATTGCCCGAGTGCGAACCTTGGCACTAACGGATGATGTAGTAGAATTCATGGCACTTCAGTTGCAAAAGTTGCCGCTTCCAACACAAAAAGTCTTAAAGTTAGCTGCTTGTATTGGCAATCAGTTCGATTTGGCGACCTTAGCAATTGTTGATGAGAATTCGCTAGTAGAAACCGCATCTGCTTTATGGAAGGCGCTGCAAGAAGGACTAATTTTACCTGTTAGCGAGGTTTACAAGTTTTATCAAGCAGAGGGGAATAGCAAATCTGTAATCGGGAATGGTCAGGAATTTGACCAATTATCAATTACCCACGACCAAGTACCCAAATATAAGTTTTTACACGATCGCGTCCAACAAGCAGCCTATTCTCTGATTCCTGAAGACCAGAAACAGGCGACTCATTACAAAATCGGACAACTGCTGCTGCAACAGATTTCCGCACAAGCAAGAGAAGACCGGATTTTTGAAATCGTCAATCAATTAAATTACGGAACTGTTTTAATTACCCAACCAACAGAACGAGAAGAATTAGCCCAACTCAATTTAAGTGCCTGTCGCAAAGCCAAAACTTCAACCGCCTATCAAGCAGCGCGTGAATATGTGACAGTAGGATTGTCTTTGTTGGAAAAAAATACTTGGCAGCAGCAGTATGAAATGACTCTCGCTTTATATGAATTAGGTGCGGAAGTGGCAATGCTAAACGGTAACTTTGAGGCGATGGAACAGTTCATTGATATTGTCATTCAACAGGCACGCTCCTTACCTGAAAAAGTCAATGTTTACTGTATTAGAATTCAATCTCATATTTCCCAAAGTAAACTGACATCAGCGATCGCGATCGCCCAATCAGTTTTACAACAGCTTGGCCTCACCTTTCCAGAAACACCAACACCATCAGATCTTCAACGGGAAATCCAAGAGATTGAGGAACTTATTGGAAATAGGGAAATTGCCGATTTGGTTAACTTGCCTGAGATGAGGGATGTGGAAAAACTCGGTACTATTAAGATTGCCAATATCATCAGCCCAGCAGCTTACCTCACTGGCTCTGCGCTGTTCCCATTGCTGAATACTTTCTCAGTTAAACTTTCCATTCAGTACGGTAACACATCGATTTCTGCTTACAGCTATGCGAACTATGGCAATATTCTCTGCAATTTCTTCCAAGTCGTGGATACAGGAACACAGTTTGGTTCCCTGGCCCTCCAGATTATTTCAAAACTCGATGCCAAAGCAAGTAAAACAGATATTTTGATGCTCTTGGGGTTATTTGTTGTACACCGCAACTCTCACATTCAAGAAACACTACCCCTGTTGCAAGAAGGTTACACCACTGCCATAGAATTTGGGAACTTGGTACTTGCTGGGTACAATGGGCACGGTTTTTGTCTCAATTCTTTTTGGTGTGGTCAATCCCTGGCTACCTTAGAGCAGGATATTTGCGCCTACTGCCATAGTTTGATGCAATTAAATCAATTGACAACCGCAAATTATTGCCGGATTTATTGGCAACCTGTTTTAAATTTGCTAGGTCTTGCAGAACATACCACCCTTTTGTCTGGGAAAGCCCTTGAAGAAACAGAATTCATCCAGCAGCTACAGTCTGCCAATGATGGATATGGATTGTATATTTTATATTTGTATAAACTGGTGCTTTGTTTCTTGTTTGGAGAAATGGAGCCAGCCAAAAATCATGTTATTGAGGTCAGGCGCTATTTTATGGCTGGTGCGGGATTAGTCAGCGAACCAGTATTTTATCTTTATGATTCTCTGCTAACTTTGGCACAATTAAATCCACAGTTAGATGAAGCATCAGAAGCATTGCAGGGTGTAATAGAAAACCAAACCAAGTTACAGCAATGGGCGTATTATGCACCCATGAATTATCAACATAAGGTTGATTTGATAGAGGCAGAAAAAAGTAGAGTGTTCGGACAAAAAGCCCAAGCAATTGAGTTTTACGATCAGGCAATTTCTGGAGCCAAAGCCAACGAATATATCCAAGAAGAAGCACTTGCTAACGAACTGGCAGCAAAGTTCTACCTAGATTGGGGCAAAGAGCGCATAGCTGGGGAATACATGATCCAAGCCTACTATGCCTACGCTCGTTGGGGTGCAAAAGCCAAAGTCGCTGACTTAGAAGCTCGCTATCCTCAACTACTAACACCTATATTAGAGCAAACCCGTTCTCCTCTCTCGGCTCACGAAACTCTCTTGACATTGGGTAGTGTCACCTCCACCAGTTCCCCCACATCCAGTAGTAGTGTTTCTGTGGCTTTAGATTTAGCTACTATTTTCAAAGCTTCCCAAGCTATATCTCGTGAAATCGACCTCAAAAAACTACTGACATCGTTGCTTTCGATCGCCATCGAAAATGCAGGAGCCGATAAGTGCGTGTTAATGCTCTTGCAAGACGATCGACTGTTAATTAAAGGATCGATTACTCTGGGGACAGAGCCAGTCGTGTTGCAACACCTTCCCATTGAAAACAGTCAGGATATTCCCTTAAAACTAATCTACAAAGTCAAGCATAACCAGCAGACTACTGTGCTAATTGATTTGAGTGCCGAGCCGACTTTAGCTAACGATCCATATATCATTAATCAGCAACCCAAGAGTATTTTGTGTAACCCAATTTTGCATCAAGGTAAATTAATAGGCATTTTATATCTAGAAAATAATCTCACAACGGGGGCGTTTACACGCGATCGCGTGGCCATCCTCAACATCCTGTGCTCGCAAGCTGCCATTTCCTTACAGAACGCCCGACTGTATCAACAATCTCAGGAATATGCCCAAAAACTAGAGCTTTATCTTCACGATCTCAAACAGATGCAACTGCAATTGGTGCAGGGTGAGAAGATGTCTGCTCTCGGAAACTTAGTCGCAGGGGTAGCCCACGAAATTAACAATCCCGTAGGCTTTATCGCCAGCAATTTGCAACCAGCTCAAGAATATCTACAAAATTTGTTCGAGCTAATCGATCTATATCAAGATAGTTTTCCCAAGCCAGGATCTAAAATTGAAGAAAAAATTGAGGATATAGACTTGGAGTATTTGCGAGAAGATTTGCCGAAATTGATTAGCTCAATGAACGAGGGAGTCGATCGCATTCGCAATATCAGTACGAGTTTGAGAACGTTTTCGAGGGCAGATAGCGATCGACCAGTTTCTTTCAATATTCACGACGGGCTCGAAAGCACCCTGCTAATTCTCAAGCACCGTTTAAAAGCCAGCGAGTTCCGCCCTGCCATTGAAGTTGTGAAAGACTATGGTAAATTGCCCCTAGTGAAATGCTTTCCCGGACAGTTAAACCAGGTGTTTATGAATGTGCTGGCTAATGCGATCGACGCTCTGGAGGAGTCAAATAAGGGGCGCAGTTTTCAGGAAATTAAAGCCCGACCTAATCAAATCACGGTTCAAACTGCTCTGAGCGAAGACAACAATCAGGTTTTGATTCGCATTAAGGATAATGGAGTGGGGATGTCTAACGAAGTCAAGGAAAACATCTTTAACCACTTATTCACCACCAAGTCTGTGGGTCAAGGAACTGGATTAGGATTGTCTATAGCCCACCAAATTGTTGTGGAAAAACATGGAGGTACATTAGTGGTGAATTCTTCCCTCGGTCAGGGTTCGGAGTTTGTGATTTCTATTGCGGTATGAGCAGTTGGTAGTAGGTCTTTAGGGCAATTAGCGCCGCCTCGAAACTACGATATCAGTTATTATAAGAAACAGAGAACGAGCAACAGGGTATCTTTCTTCCTAGGAACTACGGAGTAGGAAAACACAGAATGTAGGCTAATTCCTCCATCCTCCGCCCGCATCTTATTCGTGATTGAGACAGCAGTTTGCAACCCCCTGCTTTACAAGCACTCTTCCCTGTTTTTGTTCCCGGTGTCGAGTTAAGAGTTCCCTTGAGATTCTCAGCATCTACCTTACCGACATGAAAACGGCTATCATGCTACTAAGATTGTGGAGTTGAATTTTATAGCTGAAAACTCTCTTTTAATTAACTAATGTTGGATAGGGCGATCGCTACAGCGGATTCCAGGTTAATGAACTACACTAGCAGCAGCTTCTAAACCAATTTTTAAAGTGCTTAATATTAACCAAATCAAGCGCAGTAGCTAGTAAAACGTCAAC
>NZ_JAUBSA010000041.1:0-27039 GCF_036702115.1 Microcoleus sp. LAD1_D5
ATATGAGGACGACCAGACATTGTAATGCTCTCCTTTACTTTTTACACAAGTCTATCACATCTTTTAAAAAATGGTATGAGGTGGTGGGTATTGACAAGTGTGATACTGGAAAGTAGAATGTAGAAATTATGAAAAAAAACCTGCCACCCAAACTCAACAGTGAAATCTTAAAACAGTTGGCGACAGAGAAACTGGTAGAGATGATCGTGGAGCAGGCGAGGGCTATAGAGCAGTTAAAATCCAGAGTAATAGAACTAGAACAGGAAATAGAGAAACTTAAAATCAGCAGAGATTTAGACAGCACAAGATCATCAAAGCCACCATCGTCCGACCTCCTCAAAAAAAGCGAGAAAAAACTTGAAGCTCAAACAACAGATGAAAGGGAGACACCAAAACGGAAACCAGGAGGACAACCAGGGCATCCGGGAAAAACGAGGAAGGGGTTTGGTCGGGTAGATAGATTAGAGATATTACGACCGCAAGTGTGTACGTGTTGTGGTCAAAGCGAATTCAGTGGCGAACCCATCAAAATAGAGAGACAGCAAGTAGCTCAGTTAGTAGAGAGTCCAATAGAAATAGTAGAATATCAAAGATATACGTGTATTTGCAGCGAGTGTGGGGAAACACAAACAGCAGACTGGTCGCCAGAAATAGTACCGGGACAAGATATCGGAATCAGACTGCAAGCTTTTTTAGGATGGATAAATAATTACGGACAATTATCCTACGAAAAACAACAAGAACTGTTGTGGGAACTGGGAAAAATAGAAATAGGAGTGGGAACTTTAGTAGCGACCAATGAAAGAATAAATGGCGCAGTGACTCAAAGTATTGACCAGCTCAAACAGTGGGTCAAACAAACCCAGCCCAATATCCATGCGGATGAAACGCCAAGGGCCGTCAAAGGGGTCAAAGAATGGTTATGGATTTTTGCCAATACCAACTTCGCTTTATTTCATGCTGCTGATACTCGCTCTCGCGCGGAATTAGAATCTATTTTGGGTTCTTGCTACGAAGGTGTACTTAGTTCAGATGACTATAGCGCCTATAATGGTTATCCTGTCAAGGCCCAACAAAAATGTCTGGCGCATTTACGCCGTCACTTCAAGAAACTAATCCAGGTTCCTGGCTTAAATAACCAGGAGATTGGAGCAAAATTTATTAGCCTGATAGATGAGGGTTTTAAAAACTATGCTTTATGCCAACAAACCCAAAACCTTGATGAATTCTTGAGTTGGACATCCCAGTTTAAACCAAAAGTTGAATCTACGATTAATTCATGGATAGAGAGAGCCGGAGGGGAAGCCGGGAAACTTTTACGCTCCTTGAGGAAGAAAGCTGATCTCCGGGTGGTATTTTTTAGACCATCCAGAGATACCGCCTGATAATAATTTAGCAGAACGAACGTTACGTTTAGCCGTCACAAAAAGAAAAATTAGTGGAGGTTCCCGGTCTATGGAACGGTTTCAAGATACTGCCAATTTATTGACTGTTATACAAACTTGTCGCCATCAAGGACGTTGTGTCATTGAGTTTTTTGACCAAGCTCTAAAAGCAATGGTTGACTCGGCTGTGCAGACTCCTTCTTTAATTCCTCTAATTGAGACCTGAATCCTTACCTTTCTTGCTTCTTCCTTCTTCTTTTAACGTCCCAATTCCTCATTACTAATTCCCAAATGACTCGCTTAGCCACAACAATAGAAGCCATACTTTACTTAAAAGGTCAGCCAGTGTCGATCGCAGAAATTGCCGAGATTGCCAAGTGCGATCGAGCCCAAGCCGAAGACGCCATCATCGAACTCATGTCTGACTCGTCCCACCGCGACAGTGCATTAGAAGTCGTCGAAACCCCCACAGGATACAGCCTGCAACTCAGAGAAGAGTTTGCCAGTTTAATGCAAACTTTAATACCTCCAGAATTAGGTGTGGGAGCTTTGCGGACGCTGGCTGCGATCGCCCTCAAAGGCGGCATCGCTCAGCCAGATTTAGTTAACTTGCGAGGTTCAGGAGCTTACCAACAAGTGCAGGAACTTGTAGAAATGGGTTTCGTCCGCAAACGGCGGCCCACTGAAGGGCGGTCGTATTGGTTACAAGTTACCGAGAAATTTCATCGGTACTTTCAAGTAGACCAACTGCCAAAACAATTACAAATTGACTTTCAGGCAAATTTGTACCCAAGCAATGATGAGTAGTTTGAAGTAGAATGTAACCAGCCAGAAATTAAGAATCGCCAAATGGTTTTTCACCCTGACTTTGACACATCCAATGCCCAACAAACCGCAGTCAATCCACTGCTGAAGTACCTCCAACACCAATCCCCGGAGGTTCTAGCCCGCGTCGCCAAGTCCGTCAGCCCCGACATCAGAGAAATAATCTCTCATAACGTTCAAGGACTTGTGGGCGTTTTGCCTTCAGAAAATTTTAACGTCGAAATTACCACCGATCGCGAAAACTTAGCAGGTTTGCTAGCTTCAGCGATGATGACAGGCTATTTTTTGAGGCAAATGGAGCAGAGGATGCACCTAGAAGAAAATTTAGCAAGCACCAGCTCGATTCAACCAAACTCACCCAAAGACAAGTAAAAAGATCAACGGGTAGAGGAAGCCAGAAAGATGAAAGTTGTTCAGAAAAATCCATAATCCTGAATCGTGGAGGCACAGGGAATTAAGAAACCGGGCTGTTAACCGGGTATCCCTCGCGCTACACCGAGGATTTTGGTAAAAAAACCCGGTTCCTCCGTCCAGGACTATAAAGCCTCAGATTTATCTTTCATCCTCCACAGTTTGCAAATAAATACCAGTTTCACAAAAGAATGCAACTGTAAGTAAGCTCCAAATCCTTATCCCATAAGTCATTCCCAATTCTTTAATCGAAAATCGAAAATGGTATTAGCCACCGGCGGAGCTACCCGATAGGGGAAAAGCACCCGGACGTACTTTAATTTTCTGAACTTGACCCAAACGGTTAATTTCCAGTTCGAGTTCTTTGCCCACAACGGTGTTTTCCACCCGTTCTTGCACGTCGCCTGGAGTGTTAACCCCAATTCCGTCAACTTTTTGAATGACATCTCCGGCGCGCAAGTCGGCTTTTTGAGCGGGGGAATTTTCCACGACTCGCGTCACGGCTACGCCTTGATCGAGGGTAATTTTATTATTATCGAGCTGTTTGTTGAGTTCTGCCTTGGTGGCGGCAGTCAAGCTGACCATTTGAATGCCAAGATAGGGATGTTCGGCTTTACCTTTGGCGAATAACTGATCGGAAATTCGTTTGGCGGTTTCGATCGGAATTGCAAATCCCAAGCCCTGAGCGTCGGCGCGAATGGCGGTATTGATGCCAATTACTTCGCCTTGGTCGTTGAGCAGCGGGCCACCAGAATTGCCGGGGTTGATGGCGGCGTCGGTTTGGATGAAGCGGACTCGCTTGTCGGGGATGCCGACTTGGGAACTCGATCGACCCGTAGCGCTGATAATGCCCACAGTCACGGTATTGTCGAGACCTAAAGGATTGCCGATCGCGATCGCCCACTGTCCCGGTACAATATTGTCCGATCGACCCAAAGCCACCTGCGGCAGTTCCTTAGCATTAATCTTAACCACAGCCACATCCGTCAGCGGATCGACTCCCTGCACCTTACCCTCAAACTCGCGGCCGTCTTTGAGCGTCACCTTGACAGTATCCGTCCCGGAGACAACGTGAGCATTAGTAACGATGCGGCCGTCCGAAGTGAGAATAAACCCCGAACCCGTACCTCTCTTGACTCGTTCTTCCGGCTGCGGCAAATTCTCCCCAAAAAACCGACGAAACAACGGATTTTTGAAAGCTTCGGGCACTTGATTCGCCACCTTGCTTGATGCGTCAATCCGCACTACAGCCGGGCCGACTTTTTCGGCTGCTTCAGCAATAAAATTGGGATTGCTGCGATCGACTGCCCGATTTTCCTGAACTGGAGGAGAGGGATAGGGGGGGATTTGCTGGCGTACTACTGGCAAAACCAATCCGGTTTCCAGATTGTTTGAGCCTTGCAAATAGCGATTTCCCAACCATCCCATCCCTCCGCCGATTGACAGCAAAGTCACATAAAGGGTCGCTTGCTTAAAAGATAAACTCATTTAATAACTCCCGCTAAATACCTCATCCCCGCAGACAGGTTCTGAATCAAGCATTTTTGTCTTGGCGACGGGAAGGAAGCGGGGCGGGGCGTACCGCTTCCTCAAGAACATAGCTGTTAACAGGCAGGCGCCCATCGGCATCACAGGCAATTTTGCCGGATTTGCCAAGAGCGACTAAAACTAATAATTCTCATCCTAACTTGGCTTAGCCTGGGATTTACAGTCTGGGGGGTGGCTAGAGCTTTCAAATATGCACTTTCACGGGATTTTAAAATTGTCAACTGTCCGAAATGAATACTTTTTTATGTACATAATGACTTTTAAACGCTTATTTCCGCTGATTTCTGCACTAATTTGGTCGATCGCACCCGTTGGGAAAGCGGCGACAAATACCGAGATCCCACCTGCAAATCTTCCTTCAGGTACACCTGTAGAAAACCCCGACCCCGCCCGCGATTGCCCGAGTCCGGCTATGTCTCGGTTGCGTCGCCACACTGTGGCCCAGGGCGAAACAATTGAAAGCATCGCGCGGCAGTACAATGTGATTCCTGCGGCGCTGATCGGGATAAATCCCATGTTGCGGGGCGGTGGAGTATCTGCTGGAAGTGCGATCGTCATTCCTCCGTACAGTGGCATGGAGGTAGAAGTGCCTGCGGGCTGGAATTGGCAAAAACTGGCAGAAGCTTACAAAGTGCCCGCAGACTTGCTATTTGAGGCGAATGGGTGCAGGTCTTTGGGGAAAACGGTGTTTGTGCCAGCGGTGAATAGGTCGATCGGGCGTTCTATCACTCCCGATGCAACGCCATCGGTGCAAGGATTTCCGCTGCCCGCCCCAGCAGTGGAAGCTTTGCGTTACGGGCGGCAATTGCATCCGGCGCGGCGCGAATTTTTTTTCCACAGCGGCGTAGATTTTTTGGCGTCGGAGGGTACGCAGGTTTTGGCGGCGGGCGAAGGGACTATCGCCTTTGCCGGGCCGCAGGGGGATTACGGGAATTTAGTGGTGGTGAACCATGAAGCGGGGAAGCAAACGCGCTACGCTCATTTGAAAGATATTGCGGTAAAAGTCGGTCAAAAAATGCAGTCTGGAGAAGTTTTGGGAACTGTGGGGACGACGGGAAAACGGGACATTCCGCCATCTCATTTGCATTTTGAAGTTCGGTACAATTCGGGCTTGGGTTGGGTTGCTGAAGACCCGCTGCTTTATTTGCAAGCGACTATTAAAAAATAGGATTGTTAGTGTGCTGGGGGGGGTGACAACCCGCCCCAAATCCAGACGGGGTAAGGATTGAGCTGTGTTGTGGTAAAAAAAGATAGGCAGCAGAATTATTACACGATTGCCTATCCCAAAAAATATGTTACCAACATTTTACTAGACTCACTTACAAAAACAACTGACGCAAACCCCGTTTATTTTACTCACAATCTTTTTGAACCTGATAGAATCCGAGAAACAAGTAACGATCGCACTAATCGGGTTCCCATTAATCACTTATTGGTTAACAACTTATTGCCCGATCGCACATTTCTCTCCAATTCGATCGCCCATAAACCCAAAAACCCGATCGCCCATAAACCCAAAAATCCGATCGCCCCGATCAACACAAAAATTTGATCGCACATTTCTCTCAAATTCGATCGCCCTGAAACTCGTTACATTAGGACTTACAAGGGAGGCCGAGAAACCGGGTTTTTGACGACAAGACGCACTCCCACCACAGATTCGGTAAAAACCCGGTTTCTTTGGTGGGAGTGCGTCCAGAACCGTACACAAAAAATTAGATCGCCCGAACCGACCCAAAAATCCAATTATCACCCGCCGCTAACTCCCTCCAATCGCAGGAAATGCACCCGGCCCGACTCATCGCCGGCTACAACTGTCACCCCATCAGGCGCGATCGCACAGCACTTAAACTTATAATCTCCGCTGAAACTAGCAACCTCTTTGTAGCTAATCAAATCCCAGACTTTAAGGGTGTTATCCGATGAAGCGGAAACCGCTATGAGGCCGTTAGGGGCGCTCGCCACTGCATTTACCCAGTCAGTATGACCGATGAGGGTTATAAGTTCCGTACCGCTGTCTGTGTCCCAGATTTTGAGGGTGTTATCTAATGAAGCGGAAATCGCTGTTTTGCCAGAGGGTAAGGTCGCCACTGCATTGACAATGCCAGTATGACCGATGAGGGTGAAAAGTGGAGTGCCACTGTCTGTGTCCCAGATTTTCAGGGTTTTATCTGATGAAGCAGAAATCACTGTCTTGCCATCGGGTGCCATCGCTATTGCATTTACCCCGCTAGTATGACCGGTAAGGGTTAAGAGTTCGGTGCCTGTCTCGGTGTTCCAGATTTTCAGGGTTTCATCCCATGAACCGGAAATCGCTGTCTTGCCATCGGGTGCGATCGCCACTCCATTTACCCCGTCATTATGATCGGTGAGGGTTAAGAGTTCAGTTCCTGTCTCGGTGTCCCAGATTTTCAGGGTGCGATCGCCTGAAGCGGAAATCGCTGTCTTGCCATCGGGTGCGCTCGCTACTGCATTTACCCCGCTAGTATGACCGGTGAGGGTTAAGAGTTCGGTGCCTGTCCCGGTGTCCCAGATTTTCAGGGTTTCATCCCATGAACCGGAAATCGCTGTCTTGCCATCGGGTGCGATCACCACTCCATTTACCCCGTCAGTATGACCGGTGAGGGTTAAGAATTCGGTACCTGTCTCGATGTCCCAGATTTTCAGGGTTTCATCCCATGAACCGGAAATTGCTGTCTTGCCATCGGGTGAGATCGCCACTGCACTTACGAAGCTAGTATGACCGGTGAGGGTTCTAAGTAGGGTGCCGTTGTCTGTGTCCCAGACTTTTAGGGTTTTATCCTGTGAAGCCGAAATCGCTGTTTTGCCGTCTGGTGCGATCGCCACTGCATATACCGCTGCCACTGCATATACCGCGCTAGTAGGATCGGTAAGGGTTCTAAGTAGGATGCCTGTCTCGGTGTCCCAGATTTTCAGGATGCGATCGCGTGAACCTGAAGCGGAAATCGCTGTCTTGCCATCGGGTGCGATCGCTACTGCTCTGACCCCGCTAGTATGACCGGTGAGGGTTAAGAGTTCAGTGCCACTGTCTGTCTCCCAGATTTTGAGGGTTTTATCCCCTGAACCGGAAATCGCTGTCTTGCCGTCTGGTGCGATCGCCACTGCATTTACCCCGTCAGTATGACCGGTGAGGGTTAAGAGTTCAGTGCCACTAAGCAAACCCCAGATTTTCAGGGTGTTATCCTCTGAAGCAGAAATCGCTGTCTTGCCATCGGGTGCGATCGCCACTGCTCTGACCCCGCTAGTATGACCGGTGAGGGTTAAGAGTTCAGTGCCACTGTCTGTATCCCAGACTTTTAGGGTTTTATCCTGTGAAGCCGAAATCGCTGTTTTGCCGTCTGGTGCGATCGCCACTGCATATACATAGCTAGTATGACCGATGAGGGTGAAAAGTAGACTGCCACTTTCTGTGTCCCAAATTTTCAGGGTTCGATCTTCTGAAGCCGAAATTGCTGTTTTGCCGTCTGGTGCGATCGCCACTGCTGTTACCGAGTCAGTATGACCGACCAGCGTTCGCAATGCCCCTTCATTCGCCCGTTCTAAATTAGCCTTTAAAGGCCGCAGCCAAGGACTATCTTTCGACTGCTTTGCTTGTGCCAGCATTGCCTGAATCCCAGGCATTTCCAAATCCAATAACCTCCCCCACAAATGTTCTACCAACTGGGTTTTATCCTTTTCCAAAACGTGCGCCGACTTGCGAATTCCTCCTTGAATCAACCGCAAAGTTTCAGTTTGCCCCTCCGACAGCAACACATCTGCATTTCTCCCTAAATCGTAATCCTCAATTAGCGGCTGCACCCCCAACAATTTTAACTTCGCCTCAATAAAACCAAAATCCGTCAGCCAACGATAATAACGGTTGAAATCTCGCCCAATCTCAATGAAATCCCTGGGTTGATGCTTCAACAAATATTCTCGCTCCGATTTACTTTGCTTCGCCAACCACACACCCAAATCGCTCATATAGGCGCTCCTTCTATCCTTTTATTCATACCTTGGCGGTTAAGTTCTTCAACATTAACCCCCGCAGATTGCACGGTTTCATCTTTTGCCAGAAACTCGCGAAAACTGTTGTGATAAGTGCTGTACCGAATTTCGCCGTTGACTTGCTGCTGCCGCAAAAATGAATCCCATTTCTTGAGTACCTGCTGTACTTTAAAATCTGTCTCGCCTACCGATTTAGCAATCCAGCCGCGAGAAACAGCTTCGCGCGCTTTCGAGATCACGTAGATAATCTTAACTTTCATCTCCAACAGCGGATCGTCTTCCCTGCCCATCATCTGTGCCCAATGCTTCCCATAATATCCTGTCAACTCCCTAGGCAAATCTTCCAAAGAAACATCCCTGTACTCGCCGTTTTCGATATCATTCAGCACGTAGCGGAGATACATAAAATTGTTCTGGCTTTTTTCAGCCACCGCCCCCACAAACTCTTCCAGGCTCAAATCATGACTGGCAATCCAATTCTGAATCGACGCGCTATTGCTGGTGCGTTTTGCAATATAAGCCTTCGTATCTTCCAGACTTTCTGCATCGTACTGCATCAAATCAAACACCCGATGATTCATCGGCAAAGGCAAAAATTCCGGCCGCTTGGAAACAATAAAGTAAACGTTATCCGGCAAAACTTCCGGCAAATAGAGAACGTTGCTACCGCTACTTTGCAAACTCAAATCTACTTCATCGAGGGCATCTACCACAAAAATCAACTTTTTCCCGCCCAATGTAGCGCTGACTTCCCCCAACAGTCGCCCTAAAAAATTGCCGTTTGCCGTCGCATTTTCCGGCAGTTGCGGATACTTATCCCTGAGTTTAAAGCCTTGTATTAACTGAATGCAGGCATTTTCGAGAAATATTTTTGCATCAACAATTCCGTCGGATCGCGAGTTAAAATGAGTAACGCAGCGGCCTCTCATCATCAACACGGACTGCGCCATAATTGAACTTTTCCCGACACCCGGTTCTGCTTCTAAAACAAAATAGCCTTTCGGATTTTTATGCAAGAAACTGGCAATTTCTTCAAATACAAACTTGCGCCCGGTAAAGTCTTTAGTCCGGTCTTCAATAATCGTCTCGGACTTCAAAGAAATCGGCAATCGGGGCGCGGAAGTATCGATAAATGTTTGCAGCAATTCCCGAACTTGCGCCAAATCGTCCCGGATGCCAATTTCTATGGCGGACAATTTCACCATCACTTGACAAATCTGCTGCCCAGTTGCCACGGCCTCCAATTTGTGCAGAATTTCCCCATTTTGCAGCCCCAAATCTTTGAGTTCTGCCAAAGCAATTTGGTGCAGGTTCAACAGCATCGCCGCAAACTTTTCTCCTCCCTTCGCCGCATCCAGTTTCAGCACTTCGCGGTACGCTTTCGGGAAAGTTGCGTACAGTTTGTCCGCCACAAATTCCACAATTTCCGCATCGAAGGATTTGCCCTCGCTGGCCGCGAATTCGTTGACGAAACTTGCCCAATCTGCCGTTGTCAATCCGGTAACTCGATCAAACTCCTCGGCATCCGCAGAAAAAATCTTGGTTAACTGGTCTTCGGAAATATTTAAACCCCTTGACAAGTCGGCTGTATTCGTGTTAATATCCAGCCAGTATTCAGGAGTTTTCTCGGCTAATTGACTGAGTGCTGTTTCTGGATAAGGCAAATTTTTGGTTTCGGCGATCGCAATTAAGCGATCAGACTTCGCAACCTCTCTCAAAATATAGCCGATCGCCTCACCCGCCGCCTTAATCAAATCGTGATTATCGAGAATCCTCGGATTTTTGCTCAACCCTTCCGTCATCCGATTTCCGAGGTCATTAGCCGCGATATTCCCCGCTATACCAGTAGCAATCGCCGCCAAGATCGAAACTCCCCCAACTGCGATCGGGCCGCCGATCATACCCGCTGCTGCTTGAGTTCCCGGATTGGCGATCGCATTTGAAATAACTTGTCCAATAGCCATCACCGCACTGCATCCAATAACCCTAGTTTTAAAATTAGCTAAGTCCATTAGTGGCATAAAATAAATATTCCTCTTTTAAATAGTTGGTAGTAATTATATCTTGCCGGCTGCCGTTTAGTCCGTCGCTGCGAAAATTTCAAGTTGATTTAGAGATGGTAGATCGCGACTAACCCTACGATATAAAGTAAAATATAATTAATTATCTAGAAGTTCTTTTTCTTGCAAAAGTTGGGTAGCCCAAACCCGATCTTCTTCCGAGAGAGACGGTACGGGTTCTTGATTATAGTCGATCCGATAATCATAGCCAGCGCGATCGTAAATACCTGCAAATATTTCTGGTAAATTAACAATAGGTTCTACATCTTCCTCACGCAAGGGAAGCGGAAATATAGGTAGAGAATCGCGGAGATTAAAAGCATAAAGTTCGGCAAACGGACGGCGATTACTGGGACTGACCAAAACCCGATAATCGCTTTGAATAGAATTATTAAGAATGGGCATAGATTCCCATTTTCGTAGTAAATCGATTTCGACTAAATTGGTTAAGCTGCCTAAAATACTCTGGCGTTTTTTGAGATAAGTAATTCTTCCTTCTCCACTACGTTTGTTCACGGGAGAAAGAATTTCAATTGCGGTGACAACTTGTTTCGTTGCCATTTCTCGCACTTCCAGGTAAGTCTGTTTAATCTTTTCAGGAGCCGGCACTTTGACGGTAGTCGGAAGTGTTATAGTTAAAGTAGCAACTGAACCTGTAGGAATATTCGGGTTATTAGATTGACGCTTAATCGCGACATCGGGGATACCTACTAAAAGGGAGTCGTTGTTACTGTCATTTGGCTCGGTAATTTCATAGATGCGTTTGTCGATTGCAACCTCATATTTAGGGCGAATTTGAGGGACTAAGGATGCCGCGATCGCAGAAATTAACCAATGATGAGTTTCCTGCCAGAAATCGGGGTGTTCTAAGTAGGGGTCCATTCCAGGAAAAGGTGAAGGCATAGGACTGTTCTCCGATGTATTGACTTTCAAATCATTTTAGCATTTTTAATTTTGTAGGGTGCGTCGCTACGAGATTTTCGAGTGTCCCTGAAAATTAGGGACACGGCATTGCCGTGTCCCTACAATAGCGACGCACCCTAGGGTATTTACAACAATGTCGCAAATATCAACTACAAAACAGCAGCCACACTTGCCATCAACAACCCTTGAAACAATTTCACCCCATCAGTTTCGCCCAACATCGGATCGGATGCCCGTTCTGGATGCGGCATCATTCCTAACACATTGCCTTGGCGATTGCAAATACCGGCAATATTATTTAACGAGCCGTTGGGATTCCCAGCATCGCTAATTTTGCCCGCCTCTGTGCAGTAGCGAAACAACACTTGATTGTGATCTTCTAGTTCTGCTAAAGTATCGGCATCCGCATAATAGTTGCCTTCACCGTGGGCGATCGGCAAATCGATGATTTCACCCGAAGTATAAGCCGCAGTCCAACGAGTATTACCGCGCTCGACTTTCAAAGAAGCGCGATCGCAAATAAAATTCAATCCCGCATTCCGCACCAGAGCACCGGGCAGCAAACCAGCTTCAGTCAACACCTGAAAACCGTTGCAAATACCCAGTACAAGTTTGCCCTGTTTCGCGTGTTCCGCAGTAGCCCGCATCGCCGGAGAAAAACGGGCGATCGCGCCGCACCGCAAATAATCTCCGTAACTGAAACCGCCGGGAATTACAATGATATCGATATCCGAAATATCGGTATCTTCGTGCCAAATCATCCGCGTCGGTTGGTGAAGTAACCCTTGAGTCACCCATACCACATCGCGATCGCAATTTGAACCCGGAAAAACAATAACTCCAAATTTCATAAGCTGAAGGAAGAGGGAAGAAGGAAGAGGGAAGAAGGAAGAAGGAAGAGGGAAGAGGGAGGAAGGAAGAGGTGTCAACATAAGACTAAAATCTTATGTTTCTCTCGCTTGTATCAAAGTCTCGATCCCCCTAAATCCCCCTTAAGAAGGGGGACTTTGAGTGCTCCGAGTTTTCGTGTTCTTAACGAAGACTTTGAACGCTCTTGTCCTGGCCTTTTTAATAGAGACTTTGAACACTATTGTCCCCCCCTTATTAAGGGGGGTTAGGGGGGATCTCCGGGGCTAAAAACACACCCTAGGGGCGATCGCATTTATGCCGCCGCTGTCTCCACAGCAACAGGAATTTCAGTCAAATCAAAGCGATAATTTTCAATCACTGGATTGGCCAAAAGTTGGTCGCAAACGCGATCGAGTTGTTCGCGGGCCTCCGACTCACCAGCAGCAGTCAGCCTCAATTCAACGTACTTCCCGATTCGCACACGCTCAACATTGTCGTATCCCATGTGTTGCAAACCAGACTGTACGGCTGTGCCGGCCGGATCTAAAACAGAAGGGCGGAGGGTAACATAGATTTGGGCAAGATATTTCTGAGTCACGGGAATGTTGCGGTAGGTGATGTGAAAGTTAGCCCCATTGTATTCTACAACTGAGCTGCGCGCCGATCGCCATTTGGTTCGCCCAAGTAAGATAGCCTAGAAATAGGGACAGATGTGATTCCAGCAGATTCGAGAAAAAAATTATGAGAACCAACCACACCCGCAGTCAGGAGCGTATTTTAAACTTGCTCAAAGTCCTGAATCGATCGCTCTCAGCGCAAGATATCTACTTAGAACTGCGTAACAGCGACCAAAGCATGGGCCTAGCAACAGTTTACCGCTCCCTCGACGGTTTAAAGCGAGAGGGGTTCGTTCACGTCAGAACTCTCGCTAGTGGCGAGTCTCTCTACGGTGCCGCCCACCAAGACCAACATCACCTAACTTGTCTGGAATGCGGCACCTCCATTACGATCGACGAATGCCCCGTCCACCACTTAGAAAGCCAACTACAACAATCTCATTCTTTCAAGATTTATTATCACACTTTGGAGTTTTTCGGATTGTGCGATCGATGTACTTTGGCTCAAGAATCTTAGAGAGGTTATTAGTCATGAGTGATATCAATTCCGGTTGCACGAGCGAAATGATTGTTGACTGTTGACTGTTGAGTGTTGACTGTAGAAGGAGGGGTCGAACCGCGCAGCCGGGTGTTGTTTGTGTAGCGACAGATTTCAACCTGTCGTTTTATTAACTAGCTCAAGGATGCAAAAACTCTAAATGGTCTCCTGGAATCGATCGCAATTTTGCAGCCGAACCTTGCATTTTCAACCGGCCGCGTTCTAACATGATAATCCAATCGGCGCGATCGATCACTCGCGGCCTGTGACTGATAAAAATCGTGGTTTTCCCGTGCCGATACATCAACAATTGTTCTAAAACTTCCGCTTCGCTTGCGGGGTCAAGCCCTGCGGTAGATTCGTCTAAAATCAATACGGGTGGGTTGTTGAGAATGCCGCGGGCGATCGCCAATCTTTGTCTTTGTCCGCCAGAAATATTCGCTCCAAACTCCCCTAAAACAGTTTGATATTTATCCGGCAATTGGCTGATAAATTCATCCGCGCCCGCAATTTTGCAAACTTTAACAATCTGTTCAAAGCTGATATCTGGGCTGCCCAAACGAAAATTTTCTAGAATCGAACGGCTCCAAAAATGCGCTTCTTGAGGAACAAGAACAACCTGCTGTCTGAGACTGTCAAGAGACAAATCCTGCAAGTTGTAACCGCCAATTCTAATATTACCAGATTGCAGCGGGTACAGACCAGCAATTACTTTTGCCAGCGTACTTTTTCCGCAGCCAGAATAGCCGATTAAAGCAATTGCTTGACCGCCGGGAAACGTCACCGAAAAATTTTCCAGCAAGTCAAGTCGGCCGGGGTAGTGAAAACTAACACCCTTGCAAACAATACCGTCGCGGTCCTGAATAGTTACAAAAGGTTTATTACTATCATTTTTTGTTTCCGGTTCAGCATCGATAACTTCCGAAAGCCGTTGAGTTGCTGTCTGGACGCGAGTTATTTCATCCGAAAATCCGACTAAGGAAGTCACCCAAGTAGTAACGTTTTGATTCATACTAATAAACGCTAGCAACTGACCGATACTCAATACCTTGTCAATCACCAAACCGCTGCCCAACCACAGCAGGCTAATGCTGCCCGCCGAGGCAATAAACCCGGAAAATATATTGTTGAGTATGCCAATTTGTGTAGTGCGGAAAGTGATATTTGCTAACCGGCCGAAGCGGCTTTGAAATTCTTCCCAAAGTTGCTGACCGCTGCTAGTAGTTTTGACGGTCAGCGCGCCTTTAAAAGTTTCTACTAAAACGCCTTGAGTTTCGGCTTCCAACACAAATAAACTGCGCGTTTTTTGCTGCAATACGGGCAGAAATACCACTGTAGATGCAGTCATTAACAGAGCAATCACTGTAGCTGCTAGCGTCAGTTCTTTGCTGTAAAACAGCATAAAAATAAAAGAAACTACAGCGATAAAAAATTGACTAGGCAAGCTGATAGCGACTTGAGAAACTAATTTATTTATTTCTTGGATATCTTGTAATCTACTGACGATTTCGCCGCTGCGTCTGGTTTCGTAAAAACTCAAAGGCAATCGCAGAAATTTGCGCGCGAACTCCATCACCAATCCTAACTCTAAACGCTGGGAAAACTGAGCAATTAAGTTCGACTGTACTAACCCTAAACTGCTGCTAAAAAGGTTCATAACTATAACTGCGATCGCCACGCTTGCCAGGAGTTGTCTGTCGCCCCGCACCAGAATGTCGTCGGTGAGCAGTTGAACGAGAAAAGGCGAAGAAATTGACAGCAAACCCAACACCATATTCAGCAAAAATGCTTCCATTAAAATCGGGCGATAAATCCCAATCCGGCGCATCCATTTTTGTAAAGAATTGGCGGGCGGTTGACCCTCTGCTGCCGCAAAAAACCGCTCCGCATCGGGTTCTACTAGCAAGCACAGCCAATCTGTCCAAGCTGCTGCTAATTCTGCTTTAGAAACATAGCGCATACCGACAGCCGGATCGCCGATCGCATATTGGTTGCCCTGTTTACCGTACAAAACAACCCAGTGATAGCCGCTCCAGTGAATAATCATCGGTAGAGGGGCATCATCGAGCTTGTCTAAAATTGCAGCGGCTGCTCGCACCGATCGAGCATTAAAGCCGATCGCCTCAGCTCCTTGTTTCAAGCCCAGTAAACTCGTCCCTTGTTGCCCAGTGCCGACAAATTCTCGCAAGCGGCTAATTGTAAAATTCTGTCCATAAAATTTAGCGATCGAAGCCAGACAAGCTGCACCGCAATCTTCTTCGCTCTGCTGGAGAACAACCTGATATTTCATCAACCTGTTTACTTGTCCGAAGAAAGGCATTTCTCGGATAAAAGGAATGTTCTTTAACATTTGGCAAAATGAATAATGAGTAGAGCCTAATGAACATTACTCTTCACCGAGTACCCAATCAGAACAAAGCACCCATAAGTTTATGGGTGCTTTATTAATTAACATCAATAGATCGAGCTGAATTGACAGCACTAAACCTTAATAGTAGCGGTACACTACTCTGAAGGAGCCGTCGCAATTCCGGCGGTACACGACGTGACGCGTCGGACGGTAACAGTTTCGACGGGAATAGTGACCGCCGTTGACGCTAGCTGATTCTTCAGGGGTGAGTTCAGCAAACAGTGAATCGTCCTTTGTTCCTTGCATGATTTGACTCCGTTTAACTTAATAAAATTGAAGGGAAACTAGAAATCTTATCGAATTTCTAGAGCCTCGTGTAAATACTGACTAATACTTCTTGTAGTGCTGTGCGACCTCCGGAATATTACGGAGAAATTTTCAAAATTTACTAGATCGCACAATTTGACTCACCTATCTAAACCACTAGGGTTGGGTAAGGGCGATCGCGGCTCGGATCGTACAGATAAAGCTGGCTAGGTTGCGGCAGGAAAAACAGCATATTGACGCCATAGCTGCTGCTGTTATCGGTCTCGCTGTTGCTGTTAGCGCCGCTGATACCCATGCTAATGCTGCCACCACGGACAGTAGCAGATTCTCCATCGGTTAGTTCCATGAAGAGTGAATGTTGTTGATTTTCTGACATAAAGAACTCCTATTAATACCTATGTACTTACTTACTACCTACGCATACAGGAAAAACCCGGTAACAGCGCCAAAAGTCATTGCAAAAACCCCATATTTTCCTGACAGTGGCCCGTTGGCTTCACTCCTCTTGATATTTGGCGAACTTTGTGGGTGGGAAGGGCAAAGCTGTGCGGATTTTTACCTTTACCCTGTGAATTTTGATTTAGACTTCTAAACCTATACTTGGTTTCCGGAAAGCTGATCATAAAAGTGACAAAACAAATCAGCGATCAATCTCTCCCTCCCCCCCAACTCAAAACTCAAAACTCCAAACTATTCCCCTCTCTCCCTTGCCGCCATGTCTCTCACTCCCGAAGCCACACCCGCTGAAACCTTTGATAACGACCAGTTTTTGCCCCCTGTCAGCCGCTGGACGACTTTGGGTGGCATTTTGATGGTGGCCACCTTTGGCGGGGCGATCGCCCTCGCTAGCGTCACCAAATACAGCGCTACAGTCAAAGCAGATGCGATCGTCCGTCCAGCCGGAGAAGTGCGCGTCGTGCAAGCAGCAACCGAAGGAACAGTCGAAAGCATTGCTGTCAGCGAGAATCAGACAGTCAAAGAAGGAGATGCGATCGCAGTTATAGACGCTTCGCGTTTGGGCGCTCAAAAAAAACAGTTACAAGAAATAATTAATCAGTCTCAACCAGCAGCACAGCAAATCAACCAGCAACTGCGCGACTTAGAAAATCAAATTTTGGCCAGCGCCCAATTTAAAAGCATCCAAAGTGAAAGTTCCGCCCAACAGGAATTAATCGAATCCGCTTTAGTAAAATTCGCCACATTGCTGCCAGATGTCGCCGAGAGACTGGGCAGAAGTCGGCGGGTTTTGCTCGTCAAGCGATCGTCAATTCAACAACAATTGATTCAAGCTAAAAAAGAACTAAATCAAATTGACTTAAAACTCGAAAATAGCGTGATCCGCGCGCCCGCTGATGGTACAATTCTCAGACTGGAAGTACGAAATACTGGTCAAACCGTACAAGCCGGCAGCGCGATCGCTCAAATCGTCCCCAGCGACGTACCCTTGGTAGTCAAAGCCAAGGTGACATCCCAAGACATCGCCCGCATCCAAATCGGTCAACCCGTACAGATCAGGATTTCGGCTTTGCCTTTCCCCGATTACGGCACATTGAAAGGTACTGTCAGCGAAATCGCCCCAGATGCGATCGCCACTCAAAATCCCACTAATAATTTAGGTACAGCTTATTACGAAGTGGCAATTAAGCCCGAACAAACTTATTTAACCAAACTCGAATCCGCCAACGGTCAATTCTTCGGAAAATCCTCGGCTAATGTCCCCCGCAAGTATTCGATTCAATCGGGAATGGAAGGTAGAGGCGATATTATTACCGGGGAAGAAACTGTTCTGACATTTATTTTGCGGAAAGCAAGGTTGCTGACAGATTGGTAATTAGTCAGTTGTCAGTTGTCAGGTGTTAGTTGTCAACAGTCAGCAGTCAGCAGTCAGCAGTCAACAGTCAACCGCCAGAAAATTAGAGGCTCTGAAATTGAAATAACGTGTCAATATAGAAATGTGAGTTCAATTCTATTCTTTCCTCATGGGCAAACAGCGCATTCTTTCAGGAGTTCAGCCAACAGGCAATCTTCACCTCGGCAATTATCTCGGTGCCATTCGCAACTGGGTAGAAAATCAAAGTCAGTACGAAAATTACTTCTGCGTAGTCGATTTGCACGCAATTACCGCACCGCACAATCCAGCAACTCTAGCCTCCGACACTTACACGATCGCCGCACTCTATTTAGCCTGCGGCATCGATTTAGAATATTCTACTATTTTCGTGCAATCCCACGTCTCGGCGCACACAGAACTAGCATGGCTGCTCAACTGTATTACGCCGATTAACTGGCTCGAAGATATGATTCAGTTTAAAGAAAAAGCAGTTAAACAAGGTGAAAATGTCAACGCAGGTTTGCTAAATTATCCCGTGTTAATGGCAGCAGACATTTTGCTTTACGATGCCGACAAAGTGCCAGTGGGAGAAGACCAAAAACAGCATTTGGAACTCACCCGCGATATTGTCATCAGATTAAATCACCAATTCGGCACACCCGAAAAGCCCGTATTGAAACTTCCCGAACCGTTAATTCGGACTGACGGTGCGAGGGTGATGAGTTTGACAGATGGCACGCGCAAAATGTCGAAATCTGACCCTTCCGAACAAAGTCGAATTAATTTATTAGATTCGCCCGATACGATCGCAAAAAAAATTAAGCGCTGTAAAACCGATGCCGTGCGGGGTTTGACGTTTGACGACCCCGATCGCCCCGAAGCTAGAAATTTGCTGACACTTTATCTCCTGCTTTCCGGCAAATCTAAGGAAGAAGTAGCAACAGAGTGTGAAAACATGGGTTGGGGAGATTTTAAACCCTTGCTGACAGAGACGACAATTAATGCCCTCAAACCAATTCAGGATAAATACAAGGAAATAATGGACGATCCGGGATATTTAGAGTCTGTACTACGTCGCGGAAGAGAACAAGCAGAAGCTATTGCTAATCAAACTCTAACTAAGGTTAAGACAGCTTTCGGTTATTCTTTACCTGTTTAGTTGTTAGTTGTTAGTTGTTAGTTGTTATTGGTTAAGAATGACAACTGCCAACTGCCCACTAACAACTGCCAACTGCCAACTGTCAACTGCCAACTGCCAAATAACAAATAGCCAATAACAGAAAAATAATCATGAATCGTTTTCGCACAGCCTGCACCACCCCCGGAGAATTTATAATTACCGCCGAAGTTGCCCCGCCAAAAGGTGGCGACATAACTCACACAATTCAAATGGCTGAACGCCTCAAAAACAGAGTTCACGCAATTAATGTCACAGACGGGAGTCGCGCAGTTTTGCGAATGTGCCCGCTAGCAGTTTCGGCGATTTTAGTGCAGCACGGAATTGAGCCAATTTGTCAAGTTGCTTGTCGCGATCGCAATCAAATTGGCCTGCAAGCGGATCTCATGGGAGCCCACGCTTTAGGGATTCGCAATGTATTAGCACTTACAGGCGATCCCGTCAAAGCGGGCGACCATCCTAAAGCAAAAAGTGTATTCGACTTTGAATCAGTACGACTGTTACAAGTCATTCAAAAAATGAATGGCGGCAAAGACTGGAATGACAAACCTTTAACAGACGGAGTTACCGATTTATTTGTCGGTGCTGCCGTCGATCCGCAATGCCCCAGTTGGTCTGGTTTGCAAAGTCGATTTGAGAAAAAAGTAGAGGCTGGAGCACAGTTTTTTCAGAGTCAATTAATTACAGATTTTGAAGTTTTGGATAAGTTTATGCACCACGTTGCAGCGGGCTGCAACAAGCCAGTTTTAGCAGGAATATTTTTGTTTAAATCCGCTAAAAATGCTGAATTTATTAAAAAATACGTGCCGGGAGTTAACATCCCACAAGAGACTATCGATCGTTTAGCAAAAGCTCCCGAACCTTTGCAGGAAGGCATAAAAATTGCTGCCGAACAAGTCAAGCTAGCGCGACAGATTTGTCAAGGAGTTCACATGATGGCCGTCAAACGAGAAGATTTAATTCCTGAAATTTTGGATTTGGCAGGAATCGAGCCACTGAGCTAAAATTAAACCGTAGGGGCGGGTTTTATCAACTATTAATGCCTAACATTAACGATCTCATAAACCTGCCCACCCCCGCGCTAGCATTTTGAACATCAAACTGTAGGGGCAGGTTTAACCAACCATCAATGTATAAAACTAATGATCTCGTAAACCCCCCCTCCTCCGCTGTAGATAATCCAATAACTTCTGAGTTTGATTAATAAACTACTTTGAAAAATGCACGATCGACTAAACGTTTATTAAATAGGAGCAACTGGCAATGACTGACTCAGAAATTATTAATTCTGATACCATCAAAACACTAGAAACTAGCATATCCGAAGTTACAGTTTACACCGATCGCGCTTTGGTGACGCGGCGCAGTACAGTCGCTTTGACGGGAAACGAGCGAGAATTGGCGATCGCCTCTGTACCCGCAACCCTCGAAACAGAGTCAGTCAGGGCCACGGGTGCGGGTACAGTTGCAGTGCGATTGCTGGGAGTGCGAACCGAAACAGTGTTTAGCAGCGAACCAGTGGGCGATCGCACTGCCGAATTAACCCAACAAATTCAGGAGTTACAAACCCAAAGACGGGGAATTAACGACAAAATAACCGCCCGAAAAATTCAGCTCAAATTTGTGGAAGGTTTGAGCGAAAAAAGCGTCGGTTTCTTTTCCAGCAGCATCGCCAAACAGCAGGTAGGTTTAAACGAAACTGGTGAATTGCTCAACTTTTTAGGAACTAATTACCTAAAATATGTAAGTGCGATCGCCCAGCACGAAAAACAGCAGCGCGAATTAGACAAGCAAATAGAAGCTTTGCTGCTGCAGTTGCGACAAGTACAAACTCCCCATTCTCAGCAAAGTTTTAACATCATTGTTGCCATAGAACCCAGTGGTATCGGCAATTTTGAACTAGAAGTTTCCTATGTAGTCATGGGAGCCCGCTGGACTCCACTTTACGACTTGCGAGTCAACACTACCAACAACCAAATTAATCTCAATTACTTAGCCGAAGTCAATCAAAATACAGGCGAAGATTGGGCTGGAGTAGCGCTGACTTTATCCACAGCTAAACCGGGAATGGGAACTTTGCCACCAAAACTCGAACCCTGGTTTATCGATACTGTTTACCCCAGATATGCTCAAGCCCGAGAACTTATGATGACACGCAGCCGACAGCCTGCGGAAGCAGAAATAGCACTAGATTATACAAACTTAGAGTTTCAAGACAATGGGCCATCTGCTGGTGCCGCACCCCAACTCATAGCAGCTCAAACCGCGACCACACAAGTATCGAAAGAAGGAGGCACTGTCTCATTTCAAGTAGGGGGAAATACCAAGATTCCCAGCGACGTTACACCGCACAAAGTCACTATTTTCAGCGAAAATTACCCGTTTAAACCTGAATATATTGCCGTTCCACGTTTAGTCAGTTTTGCCTATTTGCAAGCAGTTGTTGTGAATCCGATAACAGGTGCAACCCTGCTGCCCGGTAAAGCAAATATTTTTCGCAACAACACTTTTGTCGGCAGTGTGCAGTTAGAAAATGTTTCCCCGGGGCAAGAATATAAACTGAATTTAGGAATAGATGAAGGGCTAAAAATAGAGCGGGAATTAGTAGAAAGACAAGTAGATAAAAAACTGATCGGTCAGCAGAGGCGCACGAGTTACGCTTATCGCTTAAATGTAACAAACTTGTATCAGGTGCAGGTACACCTGACACTAAAAGAGCAATTGCCAGTCAGCCGTAATGAACAAATTAAAGTGCGATCGACTCTCACTAATCCGAAGATAGTAGCAGGTGAAATGGGACTGCTAGAATGGATAATGTCTCTGCCGCCGCAAGCAAAGCAAGAGTTATATTACCAGTTTGTTGTCGAACATCCTCCCGACTTAACAGTCACGGGTTTAGATATTTAATATTAAGTTGATAAAAACTTGTTTGTAGTCAGGACTAAAGTCCTGATTCGTCACCACGTAGGAGGACTGAAGTCCCGATAAACTATCAAATTTACCTGTAATTGGTAAACTGCAAAGCCATCGGATAATCTTCTTGCTTCAACCGTTGAATTACCAACTGCAAATCATCCTTATCCTTAGCCGAAACGCGCACTGCATCACCTTGAATCGAGCCTTGAATCTTTTTAAACTCATCTCGAATTAATTTAGTGATTTTCTTGGCAATTTCCTGATCAATCCCTTTTTTCAGTTTGATTTCTTGGCGTACTCTAGTACCACTCGCAGCTTCAATTTTCCCATAATCAAAAATTTTCAGAGACAAATTGCGCTTGGCGGCTTTAGTTTGCAAAACAGTGTGAATCGCGTCGAGAGTAAATTCACTGTCGGTATTGACAGTAATTGCTTCAGCGCCCAATTCTACAGTGGTTTTGGTATCTTTCAAGTCGTACCGGCTTTGAATTTCTCGCGTTGTTTGGTCAACAGCATTGACTAATTCTTGCCGATCGAACTCGCTGACAATATCAAAGGAATAACTAGCAGCCATAAATTAGTAATTGGTAATTGGTAATTGGTAATTGGTAATTGGTAATTGGTAATTAGTCATTACTTAAGCGTCTCTTAACTAATGACTAATGACTCATGACTACTGATTACTGACTAATAATAATTAGCCATTAACAGCCATTAAACTGAAATAGAATAAAGTAGCTGTGCAAGAAGAACTAATCGCAAACATGAGCGATCGCCCCAGCGGCACATTCAGGATATAGAAAACCGAAAACAACAACCGGGCGATCGTAAAAGCGATCGCAGCCCAACCCGCCGCCTCCGAATCTACCCCCGTCACAAAAGCCATCAAAGCCGCCGCTGAAAACAGCATAAACGTCTCAAACGAATTTTGGTGAGCCCAAGTTGCCCGCTGAGCGTAAGCAGGCAACCTCTCAAACATAGCGCGGGGGGCTGCTTGATCGTAGCCTAGCTGCAAGCGGGCGAACGCAACCACCAAAAACGGTGCGTAAACCAGCGCAGCAGCAGCAGCAATACAATCAAGCAGAATAACCGACACAGGCAATCCCAACAGCATCATCCGCCTCGCAGTTCAATCAAAATAGAACAGAGTAACCACCTTGCGCTGTTCCTCCGCATCCTGGCAAGTTTTCAGCAAAGTGTGGCTTTCGTGAAAAGCAAAACAGATCAGTTGCTGACAGCGAGAAATAATCTCCTGATTGCACATGGCGCTTGCTTCCGGGAGAGACAAACTGTCATTTTTGGGATTTTCTACCAAATGTATCACTTGTTCGAGTTGGTCGCGAGACTCCCGGGGCTGGCGGCTCATGCTTTGCGGCAAAATCACCGTCAGCAGATTAGGATCTGCTCGCATTGCCCCCCGAATCGCGGCTGAATTAGTGCCTGTAGCGCCAGAAGTGATGAGCTGATTGCCTCCCAGAACTATGGCGTAGCTCAGCATTTCAATTAGCTGCTGGTGGGTAATAGGAACGTGGCGAGAACCCAAAAGAGCAATCCGCTTGGAGCTGGTTTGCTGGATCGCCGCAAGTTCTTGTAAAAAATCATCTACTCTGGGTAGCTCAATTGATTGACTCAAAGAATTTATTAAATTAAATAAAACTACGTTGTGGATTTTAGCAGACTCACTAGCCATTGCCGCCAAAAAGAAGTTAAGAATTGCTGATTTACGGGATCAGACTAGAGGATCTGGAGATTTGAGGAAGCCAGAAGGCAGAATGTCTGAAGACATTCGGCAGCCGGAGCTCAAGGTAGAATTCAAGAAAAATTGAGAATTTAAGAATTTTGGCTTTTTATTTATTTAAACAAAAAGTTCTCTCTGCCGAATACCTTCTTCCCTCAGCTCCGGCTCTGTTATTAATGGACTCGATCGCTTAGGCCCAAGGATGCCATCATGCCCTCAAGGTCAAAATGTTCTGCCATTAGCTGAGTAACACATTCCACCTTGATCGGTTCGTGCAGGCGCACGTTGCCAAAGGTGCTGTCGATAATTTCTACCGTGGTTAAGGTATCCAAATCAACAGACAAAACCGGAATTTCCATTTCTTCTGCCCTGCCAATCACCAGGGGAGAAGGAGGCAAGTGGCCTGTCAAAATTAAGCACTGAGTCGAGCTCTCCAGAGCCGCTAGCTGAATGTCCGTGCGATCGCCCCCCGTCACCACCGCCATATTTCTCGCTTTGCGGAAATACTTCAGAGCAGAACTAACATTCATCGCGCCAATTGTCAAGGTTTCCACCATCAAGTCCAAACGGTCTCGACGGCAAAGCACATCAGCTTTCAATTGGTGCACCAATTCTTTGACGCTGACACTTCGCAGCAAAGCACTTCTCGGCAGCATTCCCAAAACTGGAATACCCGCAGCCTCCAGAAAAGGCCGCACAGTCGCCGTTACCGATTCGAGTTTGTCCGAGGGAACGTCATTGAGTACCACGCCCAGCAACCGCGAACCCAAACGCTGTTTAGCAGACAGCAAATCGTCTACATACAGATCGATCGGGCGCGCTACCAACAGCACAGAGGCATCAACTGCCTCAGCGACTTGAGCCAAAGACAAGTCAAACAGACTGCCTTCCTCCAAATTAGCTGGGCCTTCTAACAGCACCAAGTCTCCGCTGGGAGCTTGCAAATATTGCGCTAAAGACTGGCGGTAATCTGTCTTGTCTTCTCCCCGCAAACGCTTGTGAACAGTCTCTTCATCCAAATACAGCAGTGTTGACGGCATCTGACTTTCTGAGAGATTCAGCGTCTCTACCGCGAACCTCACGTCTTCGTCCTCGATCCCAGCTCCTGGCGAGCTGAAACAGGTTCCCAGAGGTTTGCCGTAGGCGACGGCCAGTCCTTTTCCCCGGAGTCCGAGTGCCATCCCCAGGGCGATGGCCGACTTGCCGCTGTAAGCTTTTGTGGAACCGATCAGCAAATATTTAGTCAATTTGGGTACGCCTTCAATCCTCAATTTGCACCTGTCTATTTCAATAAATTTAGTTTTTTCTACAGTATTTCTGAACTGCGACTCAATTTTGCAATACTATTATACTCGATTTTGTCGCTTTTGGGCAGATTGTTTTTTTGCGAAAAATTTTTATTCACCTGTTCGCAACCCTTTTCTTCCCATTCTTTTTACTGGATTTTGGGAAAGCAGTTTTTAAATTGTTTGTTTTACCGCCGCTTTTGATAATAATTTATCGCCCATGCTTCCTTTGAAAACCGATTTTAATTATAAAATTTTTAGCCACTTTTATTACTGAGCTTAGATATTAATACCGACTTTTATAAAATAAAAATAACAGGGTAGAAGTGGTGATTTCACTAGAAAGACCTATTGAGAGGGCTTGGTGCAGTTTTTGTTTGGTATATAGCAATCCTCGCATCATTTGTGAATTTCTTACCCCCTCCCCTTCGTAAGGGTAGGGTTGGGGTGGAGTCAAAAAAATACGACTCATTTATGATTGCTATCCTACAGGTATTTTGTAGGAATAAACCCCGGTGCTTGCCTGATCATTTTTGCAGATAATTGAAAATCGAGAGGTTGTATTATTAGTTATTAATTATTAGTGCGATCGCCCGCGTTCAAACTGATCGGTGGGAGTGCGAGCAATAAGCTGCTTAGGAGCGGGCTTCTAGCTTCTAAACACATAAATTGTCGGGCGGCGTGGGCTGGCATTTCCGCAGCCCAAAGGCTGATGGCGATGCTAGCCCGATCGCACTTCAAGGGCTGTAGATTGATTTTCCTTGGGCGGATCTACAGCGCTTTCCTCTCAGCTACCGAGTCGCAAAATTTGAACGAAATCGGACGGCGCGATCGCACTCGCTTGCACGCCATTCAAAACTGCCAACAGTTCTCCAGAGTTAGCAATTCTGATGAAAGTTGTGGGACTGGCCTCTCCCCCGTCTGTGCCTTGGCTAATGCTCAGTTGAGTGAAAGTCAAACCGCCCGCTAAACTCAGTAAATCTTCCCCTTTCCTGAAGTCGGATATTACATCACTTCCTTGTGCGGGTGTCAAGACAAATAAGTCACGTCCACTGCCGCCGAGCAAAGTATCGCTGCCCTCATCGCCAATCAACACGTCGTCGCCAGCACCGCCGACCAAACTGTCACTGTCTTTGCCACCCAAAATCGTATCGTTGCCACCATCACCGTTGATAGTATCGCTGCCTTCATTGCCCAACAGCAGGTCATTGCCAGCACCGCCACACACTTGGTCTTGACCGCCAGCAACCCCGACAGGCAGGGGGCTGCCAATATCCCCATACACCGTGTCATCCCCGTCGCCGCCACAGATAGAGTCATTGCCTTGGTCGCCGAACAGCAAGTCGCTGCCCGAGTCGCCTAAAACTACATCGTTGCCCTTGCCACCGCGCGCAGTATCGTTGCCGTCACCGCCAGAAAGGGTATCAGAGGCATCTTGACCGCAAAGGCTGTCGTTTCCCTTGGCACCCAATAACAAATCGTTCCCCGCGCTATCGCGGTCAGATTCGCTGTTGGTGCCACCGTAGAGGCTGTCGTTTCCCTCCTCGCCCACAACACTGTCAGAACCACGTCCGCCCCATATCAGGTCGTTATCTTTGCCCCCGAAAGCAGCGTCGTTGCCCTTACCGCCGAACATGGTGTCGTAGCCGGCTTGACCGTTAAGGTAGTCGTCGCCGGGCCCGCCCAACAGCAAGTCGCGATCGACCTGCGGTCCAACAGGAATGTTGCTGATCAATCCGCCAAATAGGTTGTCGTTGCCTGCCAAACCGATCAGAACATCGTCTCCGCCCAAACCGTTGATGCCGTCACGGCCACTGGTGCCAGTGAGGATCTCGTTTGTATCCCCACCAACCAGGTTGTTTTGAACAAGATTGAAACCGTGAAGAGGACTGATCTCCGGTAAGGTAATTTGCGTGCAAATGCAATCTGGATCTTCAGTTTGCTGCGGGGTTGGGACGGGAGTTGGTTCCGGGATTGCGGTTGGGATTGGAGTTGGTGCTGGAGTTGGTGGTGGGGTTGGGGCTGGAGTTGGTGCTGGAGTTGGTGCTGGTGTCGGTGTCGGCGCTGGTGTGGGCGTGGACACAATAATATTGGGCGAAAAGTTGATGACTGGTGTCGGTGTCGGCGCTGGTGTGGGCGTAGACACAATAATATTGGGCGAAAAGTTGATGACTGGTGTCGGTGTCGGCGCTGGTGTGGGCGTGGACACAATAATATTGGGCGAAAAGTTGATGACTGGTGTCGGTGTC
>NZ_JAUBSA010000041.1:27139-27465 GCF_036702115.1 Microcoleus sp. LAD1_D5
GGTGGGGCGATGTCGTTGTCGGCGATGGTGACGCTAACTGGTGCGATCGCCACTGGCAAGTATTCGGCAGCACTGTCGGCGGCAACGCTCGAAAGAATGAAACCGGTGTGGGTTCCTTCCACTATGCTGTCGTCGGTAGCTTTGACGGTGACAGTTTGCGCTGCATTCCAATTAGCCGGAGTGAAAACTATCGGAGCGATCGCATCTATTTGACTGCCCGTAGCTACATTGACGGTAACATTACCTGTCGGCGCTTTGGTAAGGACAATGCTGTAACTGCCTGCTGCACCGCCTTCTGCTGCATTGGTGCTATTAGGAGTGACGGC
>NZ_JAUBSA010000041.1:27565-53748 GCF_036702115.1 Microcoleus sp. LAD1_D5
GTTGTTGTGGGAGAAATTTTTACCCCTGCAGTCGAGGTAGCTGTGTCGTTGTCGGCGATGGTGACGCTAACGGGTGCAATCGCCACTGGCAAGTATTCGGCAGCGCTGCCTGCTGCGACGCTGTGATTGATCGTGCCGCTGTGCGCTCCTTCTACAACAGTGTCTTCGGTTGCTGTCACCGTTACTGTTTGTGGCACGTTCCAGTTAACCGGAGTGAAAACTATCGGCGCGATCGCATTTATTTGACTGCCCGCAGCTACATTTACGGTAACGTTAGCAGTCGGTTGAGTGTTGAGGGAGACTGTGTAACTGTCTGTCGCGCCGCCTTCGGCAGCAGTCGTGCTCGCAGGAGTAATTGTAATGCTGGGCGTATTGGGAGTAGCGACATCGTTATCGGTGATGCTGACTGTTACCGGCGCGATCACCACTGGCAGATATTCCGCCGCACTGCCGGCGGCGATGCTGTGGTCGATCGTGCCTGTGTGCAGCCCTTCGACTAAACTGTCGTCGGTAGCTTTCACCGTGACTGTCTGCGGTAGGTTCCAGTTATCTGAGGTGAAAGTAAATGTGGAAATCGAATCGATTTGAATGCCCGTGTTGAAGTTGACATTAACAGGCGCAGTCGGTTTGCTAGTCAGCGCTACCTTGTAACTGCCTGTGGCGTCGCCTTCAGTAGCAGCGGCGTTTGGAGGAGTAATTGTTACTCCGGCGGTATCGTTGTCGGTAATTTGGGCCGTCACCGAGGCAGTAGCAATCTGATTGTATTTCGCGTCTGTACTGGTGACTTTGTGTGCGATCGTACTGGAGTGCGTGCCTTGAGCCACAGCATCGTCTACGGCTTGCACATTCACCAGTTGAGGCACGTTCCAGTTGTCGGGAGTAAATTTCAGAGCGATCGGGTTTCCGCCTCCAGTCCCCACGTCGCTTTGGGCGTCTGGCGAGGCGGTGACAGTAACATCGGCCGCAGGCTTGGTGGTCAATACCGCCGTATAGCTATCCGTAGCCCCACCTTCGCCGATGTTGGTGGTGCCGCCAGTCTCGGTAATTTTTACGATCGGCGTGTCGTTGTCGGTAATGTTAGCGGTGAGGGTAGCAGTCGCAGTACCATCAACGGTAATTGGAACCGCAGCACCGTCGTAATTGGGGTCTACACTACTGGCTGTGTGAGCGATCGCGCTAGTGTGAGGAGATGCTTCCGCTACTTGATCGTCCACTGCCTTGATCGTAACGGTTTGCGGGACATTCCAGTTGTTGGGGGTAAAGTTGAGGGTGAGAGGGACACCAGTACCCGCTCCCAAGTCTGTCTGGGTATCAGGGTCAACAGTGACGATTACAAGGTCACTAGGCTGGCTTTGGAGTACGACTGTATATGTGTCTGAAGTACCGCCTTCTGCAACATCCGCGCCCGCTGTAGAGGTGATTATGATGCCTGCGGTGTCATTATCAGTGAGAATATCCAGATTGGCGGTGTTCTGGGTGATGCCAATTATGCCGTTTTGAGGATTAGCTAAAGTAAGGGTAAGGTTTTCTGTGGGTTCAACTAAGCTGTCATTGTTGATAGGAACGCTAATAGTAGCAGTGGCTTCATTGGCAGCAAAGTTGACAGTTTGGGTGGTAAAAACGAAATCTACTCCTAATCCCAAGGTAGCCCCGCCTGTAGCGCTACCATTGCTAAAGTTCACGTCTACCTTGGAAGTCGCGTTAGTAATGCCACTGCGGTTGATGGTGATTGTTGCTCCCACAACTGTTCCATCTTCGTTGACTTGATAAGTGGGTTGGGAGAAGTTGAAGAGGGGAAGAGCGCTGATAAAAACTGCTGAATCCAAGGCAAAATCTTTAGTGTCTGCGATCGCTAACTTTAAACGATTCGGGACATTTGGGATGACTGATCCTTGAGCGGTTAATACTGCTGTAAAACCATTAAATGTTGTTTGATAAGGTGTTAGAGGGCCGAGTTCACTAAAATCGTTGTTAAAGAAAAATGCTTTGTTTTTGGTTCCATTGATAGTATCGATAGAAACAGGTTGGTTTGTCCCTGGAACCAGAGGAGTATTTACCCCATTCACAAAAAAGCCAAATACATCGTTATATTGGCCTATGTAAAAGTTGTACTCCTCAGAAGCAAAGACGTATTCTAAAGCAAACTCGTTCTGCTTAGGTATAAAATCAAACTCCAAGACGGCAGCATCATTAGTAGTAAAACCTGTGGCAGCAATCAGCACGTTTAGATCTGCATCGCCCGCTTTACCCAAACTTGTGCCTGTACTATCTAAATTATTGGGGCCGTTAGCACTCGCGATATCTCCTGTGCTGAAGATAACACCTGCTTCGACATTGATCTGTTCTGAAATTCCGCCGCCAAAAGTCCCAACCGCCCGATTATCACCAGTAAATTTCACAGTACCAGCAACGACTGAGCCTGAGTCCCCAATAATAAATTGAGCGAGTTGGTCAGCAGTGAGACCACTATTAAGATCCTTAGTTATCAGAGCCATAATACACCTCTTGGAAAAATTGCTAGGTTTTCATTTGTAGCTACAATATCTTATATGTAGCGTTCTCTCTGTTCTGCACTTACTCAAAATTATCTAGGAGTAATTACAATAACTGATATTTGGCGTTTTGCTACTTAAGTGTTTGCTAGATAGTGGCGGCAAGAAGGAATTGCTATAATTTAATTCGGCTCGATCGCCGCTTACTTACAAAATTTAAGCATGACCGTGCGATCGCCCTAATGGCGGTTGAGAAATTGTCTCAGATACCCATAACAAAAAAAATCAGGACTTATATTAAATCCCTTCGCTCGCAAGATTACTTAAAATTCTTGCTGATGACAGGTGGGATTATTTAATTTATTTTCGTAGAAATTAACTCGTCCTAATTTAGTTCTCATCCTCACATATCTCAGTAATATTGCTGAGTTTTTTTACAAAAATTAATACATGGAAAAAGTTCGGAGTTTGGTGGGGGAAATGTGTCTTGCCACACATCTTGCACCAATATCCGAAATAGGCTTTTGCGCTTGTCCTACAACAAATACAGCAGTTTTCAATTGGATGAAATACAGGTAGGGACTCAGGCTTTGCCTGAGTCCCTACGCGAAATCTGTATCACGCTCAACTGAAAACTTCAGTAGATTTACTTGAGGAATGGGGATAAGTGCTGACCCTCAAAGGGATTATTGAGAATGATCCAAGAACTCACTTACTTTTTCCGCTTCTCACATAGGGCTGGCGCACCAATCATGTAATGTTGCCATCGTGGCTTTACACTATTGGTGCGCCAGTTATAGCGCCCGTCAATCGATTTTAGATTTTAGATTTTAGATTTTAGATTGAAGAAAGCGACCCCACTGATAAATCCGGGGGCTGGCGATCGGGATTCGGAGCTTTTTTCTCGCTCCACAAATCAATCCGGGGGCCCCGGATTAAATTGCTTGATTGTCAATTGCGGACTTTCGAGAGCGCGGCTGCGGTGAAAGTTATTCATCCATTCGCATCAGCTTGCGGTAAAACGTTTTAGAAAAATCGACGGTACGAGTTCGCTGAAAAGTCAGGAGAACCTCAATTAAGCAACTAACAAACTCAGAGCTTTGCATAGTCACTTCGTAGCTGAGTTCAGCATTGCCGTCAAACAACACCCGACAGCGGGTTAAGTCGATCGGCAGCGACGAGATATTCCAACTAGCGACAAACGGCACGCTCTCTCCGCCGTCAATTTTTCTTGCCCCCTCCAAGCTTTTGAGCTTGTAGAGGCCAATAGCGTGCGGTAAAAACTTACGCCTGGGCTCTTGACAGAAAGGCGCGTAGACTTTCACTTCTTTGTCATCGGCTGGCTTGAGTTGAGGAATAGACATATTTCCACCTCAGACAATTATTACTAACAGATAGTTTATATCCCCTGAAAAAACTAGCAGATATTCCTGGTCGATGGCAAGCAAAAGTCAACCAAAATACTCTATGCAGTGCCCGTTTCCCAGGGCCGTACAAGCACCGAGCCCGCTGGTTGTCCTCCCGTCCGCTTTCGACAAAAGGCCAGAAACTGATACAGTAGATGCTTATCTCTAAAATCAAAAACTATTGGTGGTTGAATCAAGTAACCTATGCAGGAGAGTTCTTGGCCAGAAAACGACGCTCGCAGCGAGCTTAACTTGGACATCTCTGATTTAGCTCAAGAAGAGCTCAAGAGTTTGACCTCGCACTCGAAGCTCAGCAAAGTATTTGCTATACCAGACATTGGCGACAGGGTGTTTGACGCGGAAACAAAAGCAGAGCTCGCGGTTGCGGTGTCTGTGCCGGGAACTCCCTCTTTTCCTCAAAATCTGTACCGGGGACGCCGCGGAAAAGCCGCCGCAGTGCTGACTGCGATTTGGGCCGGCACGATCGCCCTGCACTTGATTTCTTGGGGTGCGTGGGTAGTGTGGGGGTTGACGGGATTGCTGTGGATGCAAGCATTTCGAGTTTTGTTTGCTTCGCCTAAGCCCGCACTGCCGCCTCTTGCCGATGAAAGTCGAGAGGATTGGCCTTATGTGTCGCTGCTGGTAGCGGCGAAAAATGAGGAAGCGGTGATTGCCCGATTCGTAGAATCCATCTGCAATGTAGATTATCCGATCGACCGCTACGAAGTTTGGGCGATCGACGATCACAGCAGCGACGCCACGCCGCTAGTATTGGAACAGCTAACCAAAAAGTACCCCCAGCTCAAAATATTTCGCAGAGGAGCAAATGCCAGCGGTGGCAAGTCGGGAGCACTGAATCAAGTGCTGCCGCTGACTTGCGGGGAATTTGTCGGCATATTTGACGCCGACGCGACGGTAACGCCGGATTTGCTGCGCCGGGTGCTGCCGGTGTTCGATCGAGAAAAAGTAGGGGCTGTGCAAGTCAGAAAAGCCATCGCCAATGCTTCGGTAAATTTGTGGACTCGCGGCCAAGAAGCAGAAATGGCTCTCGACAGTTTTTTCCAACAGCAGCGGATTGCGATCGGCGGCATTGGAGAATTGCGCGGTAACGGCCAATTCATGCGTCGCACCGCCTTGGAAAGCTGCGGAGGCTGGAACGAGGAAACGATTACCGACGACCTGGATTTGACCCTGAGGCTGCACCTTGAGCGATGGGACATTGAATTTCTCGCTTTCCCAGCCGTGTCCGAAGAAGGAGTCACTAACGCTCGCGCTCTGTGGCACCAGCGCAATCGCTGGGCAGAAGGTGGCTATCAGCGTTATCTTGACTACTGGCGGCTAATTTTGCGGAACCGCATGGGAACTGGGAAAACTTGGGATTTATTTGGATTTTGGGTATCTCAATATTTCTTACCTACAGTAGCCCTACCCGACTTTGTGATGTCAATTGCGCTGCGCCGGATGCCGATCGCCAGTCCCATAACTTTTATGACCCTTACATTGTCGGTGGTGGGAATGTTTGTCGGTTTGCGCCGCACTCGCAAAGAGACCAAATTTGACGTAAGGCGAGTTTTTGTCACCTTGCTGCAAACGCTGCGGGGTACTGTGTATATGTTCCACTGGCTGCTGGTAGGGACTGTGACGGCTCGGATTGCGGTACGGCCCAAGCGGCTCAAATGGGTCAAAACCGTCCATCAAGGCCCTGTTAATAGCATCAAGTAAACAATTCGCCGAAATATCTCGGCACAGTATCGCCGAACGTCCGAAGATTTTCCGAGGCCAAAAAACATCAACGCTCGCCAAATATATCCCCGCCATATCCACCAGTAAAATTTGGCAATTCCGAGAAAAAAACACTTTGAAACAGCTTAGGTAATAGGTGATCGGCGAGCGGTAATAGCGAATAAGTAATCGGCAATACAAAAGTCGAAAATAAAAAGATAAAAGCAATAAATTTTGACTTTTAACTTGACAAAAAACCAATTACTATCTATTAATTATGAATTGCCAATTAGGACGAATTGCTTGTTGCCAACTACCCGTCACCCGTAATTGATAATGGATTTGTTAGAGTACCAAGCTAAATCTTTATTTCGCCAGATGGCAATTCCGATTTTGCCGTCGCAGCGGATTGACAATCCCGCCGACCTCAAAGGACTGAAAATTCCTTACCCCGTTGTACTAAAATCGCAAGTGCGGGCTGGGGGACGGGGCAGGGCGGGCGGTATCAAGTTTGTGGAAAATACGATCGATGCCGTAGCAGCGGCTCAAACAATTTTTAATTTGCCGATCGAGGATGAATATCCCCAAGTCCTGCTGGCAGAAGCAAAGTACAACGCTGACCAAGAATTGTACTTAGCGGTACTCCTAGACCCCGTAGCCCGCCGCCCGGTGCTTCTGGGATCGAGACAAGGAGGTATGGATGTCGAAGGGTCGATCGAGCAAATGCAGCAAGTTGCCGTAGATCAAGAATTTTCCCCATTCTACGCGAGGCGTCTCACGCTGAAAATGGGATTGCAGGGAGACTTGATTCAATCGGTGAGCACCATTGTCGAAAAAATGTATCGGCTGTTTGTCGAAAAAGATTTAGATTTAGTAGAAATCAATCCTCTGGGCATCAGTCCGACGGGAGAGGTAATGGCTTTAGACGGTAAAGTCACCGCCAACGACGATGCCTTGGGACGGCATCCAGATTTGGCCACACTCTCGGAGAAAAGGCAAAGCAGCGGGTTGGGACGGGAAAGGAGAAGTCTCCATGCTGGGGGCGATCGCTCCCATTCCCACTCGAAGGCTCAGCACTCGCCGGAGTTTGACCCCAAATCTAAATCCCCACTCTCGAATTCCGAATCCCTGCAATTAATAGAACTAGACGGGAATATCGCGATTTTGTGCAACGGAGTGGGCCTGACAATGGCAACTCTAGATGCTGTAACCCACCAAGGAGGAAAACCAGCTAATTTTGTGAATATTGGTTCCCTAGACCGCTACTATGCAGCAAATGCCCTGCGCGATCGCGTGGAGTTGGGTCTGGAGTTAGTCGCTCAGGATAAAAGCGTTAAGGTGATACTTGTAAATATTGTGGGCAGCGCCTCCAAGACGGAGGAAATAATCGCCGCAGTAACCGGCTATTTGGAACGGAAAGCTCGCGCTAACCGCCACATCCAAGTTGTGCTGCGGCTGGTAGAGATCGATGCTGATGCTGTTAAAAAGCGTTTGGGACAGTTGCCGGTGCAGCTAGCTAGCACTTTGGATGAGGCCGCGGCCGCTTCTGTATCCTCCGTCAAGTAGCGGCAGTCGATCGGCAAACAACGAGATTTCTGTACAGACGAAGGCCTTCTGCTTTTTAAAGATCGAGTGTCAAGTGGGAAAAAATGAATTTAACTCCTGAAAGCAAAGTCCTAGTACAGGGCATTACAGAATCTCCCGCGTCCACCCGCGCCGCCCTGATGATGAAAGCATACGGCACGAATGTAGTCGCCGGTGTCAGTCCCGGTCGGGGGGGGCTGGAAGTGGAGGGAATTCCGATTTTTGATTTGGTAGAACAAGCAGTGGCGGCAGTGGGTCACGTTGACACTGCGGTAATTTTTGTAGACGCTTACTCGGTGCTGGATGCGGCTCTAGAAGCGATCGCGGGAGGAATTCGGCAAATCGCGATCGTCACTGGGGGAGTGCCTCCTCTGGATATGGTGCGCTTAGTCAGAAAAGCAGAGGCTACCGAAACTTTGGTAATCGGGCCCAACGGTCCGGGGATAATTGTGCCCGACAAACTGCTGCTGGGAACTCACCCCAAGGAATTCTACACTCCCGGCCCAGTGGGGGTGATCAGCCGCAGCAGCACTTTGACTTACGAAGTTGCCCTAGAACTGACTGAGGCGGGGTTGGGACAGTCGATGGCGGTTTGTATTGGCTGCGACGCGATTGTGGGTTCTTCTTTTATGCAGTGGCTGCAAATTTTGGACGAAGACGACAGTACGGAGGCGATGGTTTTGGTGGGGGAAGTTGGTGGATGGAGTGAACAAGCTGCGGCTTCTTACATCGCCTCGGCGATCGACAAACCCGTGGTTGCTTATCTGGCCGGTCGGTACGCTCCCAAGGGGCCGTCTTTGGGCCACGCCGGCATCCTGATCAGTTCTCGGGCGGCTGCCCAGAAAGCCTTTGGAGTTTCGGCCCCAAACAAAATGGCTGCCTTTGAAGAGGCGGACATACCTGTGGCGGCTCGACCTTCAGAGATTCCTAAGTTGCTCAAAAAATTGCTAAAGAAAAATTGATTGCTTTGGGAGTTTTCACAAAAGTCCTAACCCTTTTGGGGGTTGGGATAGGAGTAGGGCGGGGGCGGGTGTGGTCTCAAAAGTGTCAACAGAATGCCACAAAAGGCGCTTCAACCCGCCTTTAGGACACATTATGATTTTTTTACCAAAGCCCTCTGACCGGCGCCACAGGCTGCGGTGCGGGGGCTGGCAAGGGGGCGACGCGGCGCGGCGCTGGAGGCGGAGTTGTTGGCTGCACGCTGCGGCGAGGTTCGATCGGACTTTCGGGGCGAGTTGTTTCAGTTGTGCGAGTTGTCGATCGCCTCACATCTTGAAGCAGGCTTTGCAGAGTTCCGGCTATACTCTGAACTTTCCCAACAGCGGTGCGAACGCTGGCCACATCTACGTAAACCTCGTTGAGAGGATACTTTTTGAGGATTTCCAGCAGCGACACCTTACCGTCATCACCGGATGCCAGGATCACCGCTGCCCGCAGAGCTTTCCCGCTTTCTGTGCGACGCTGAGTCCGAATTGCTTGACCGATGTCGTCAGTGATTTTTTCTCCCGGGGTGCTGTAAACTACCCTCGCCAGATTAGCAGGATTTAAACCAATTTCTAAACCCATGAACCCCCGTATTACTTGCGCGTCCATTTTGGAGAACCGGATAATTTGTTGGAGGGTTGGCGTGGTCGTGCCGTTTTTAGCAAATTCTTCTAAGTCGCTGATATTGATGGCTTGTCTGATCGGGCCAAATGTGAGGACAACTTTTTCGGCCCCTAAAGCTCTACTGCTGCTAGATAATATGCTCCCGCTTGCTCCTAAAAATAGGGCAATGCCGATCGATACAAATTTTGTTAATTTCATATTCATTTTTACCGCTCGATTAAAATTATTTTTTCGAGATTTGTACATTATAGATGCAGCGGTTATATTCTACAAGGTCGCCCGTGTAATTTCTGCCTGCGTCACACCCACAATCTCGACCGAGACTTTTTCTCATCTTGACTTTAAGAATAAGTAACCACATCTGCCGAAATCTGTTCGCTTCTATTCTTTCTGCCTTCTACCTTCTCCATCTCCAGCCTTCTACATCAGAGTGTCTTCCGCCTTTTACAGAAGTGCCTTATAAAAATTATAGGAACTGCCCTCACGGGAGGACGTTCTTAATTGCACAAACATAAGGGGTCAATTGCTTCTTCTTTGTCTCTTAGGCAACTAAATCCCTCTTCCTTCTTCCCTCCTTCTTCCTTCTTCCCTCTTCCTCTTCCCTCTTCCTTCTTCCTCCTTCCCTCTTCCTTCTTCCTTCTTCCTTCTTCCTTCTTCCTCACATCCGTTACATCCGTTACATCCGCCCTTGCTAATCCGTTGCCGAACTTCCCTCTTCTCTCTTCCCTCTGCTATATGTTGAAAACCAAGCGCAAATCCCAGAAATCCAAACACAAGCACAGCGAAAAAACAACAGCGCTAAGCAAAAAAGAAGTAGCTGCACAAAAACGCAAAATTTCAGAAAAGCGCAATGAAATGGTGCAGGCGATCGCCATAAGCTGCTTAGTCACCGTTGCTCTCAGCATTCCCCTGTTGTTCGTAGCCGGCCCTAAGATTGCTATTGCAGGAGGCGCAGCCACAGCCATCTTGCTGCTTTCCTACAAATACCCCCGTCAAGCTTTGTGGACTTTTCTAATTTACCTGCCTTTCAGTGGTACAATTACTTACGCAATTGGTGGCGGGAATGCTGCATTTCAAGTAGCCAAAGATGCTTTCTACATACCAGCTCTCATCGCCCTAATTCAAAGCTGCAAAAAGAAACAGTTGCCCCTGTTCATTCCCAAAAAAATGCTTTCTACCTTCACCATCCTGTTAATGATGGCAATCCTGACTTTAATTTTTGTGAACGGGGAGATGCAGCTCAACCCTAGGGCGGGCGACAAACCCATTCTACAAGGAATTCTCGGCTTAAAAGTATTGATAGGTTACATACCGCTGATTGCTTGTACCTATTATCTGCTCCGCACTAAGAAGGATTTGGTATTTTTTAGTCGAATGCACATCGTTTTGGCGATCGTGTGCTGCCTTCTCGGTTTGATTCAGTACCTGTTGCTGCAAAGTGGAAAGTGTGCGGGAACCAGAGGAATGACCGGAGCAGAATTATATAAAGCAACGTTGGAAGCTAGATGTTTTGTCGGCGGTTCTTTGGTGTTCAGTCCAGAAGTCAAGTTTGTCCGCTTGCCGGGAACTTTTGTCGCGCCTTGGCAGTGGGCGTGGTTTTTAATTTCTAATGCTTTTTTAACCTTTGCTTCGGCCTTTTGCGATCCTTCATTCTGGTGGCGAGTTATCGGTTTATTTGGCATGGCTTTAGTATTTGCCAATGCAGTTATTTCCGGTCAAAGAGCTGCTTTAGTTATGGTTCCACTTGCTACAGCAATCCTGCTAGTTCTCACCGGTCAATTAGTTAATTTAAAACGATTTATTCCCATCGGTGCAGGACTGGCGATTCTGCTGTTTGTCGGTGCAGCAATTAACCCGGGAATTATCGAGCAGCGCTGGGAGAGTTTTGTTAGTCGCTGGAATGCTGCACCGCCCCAGCAGTTTCTCTTTAATCAGTTCGAGCAAAGCAACAATTTTATCATTGACAAACCTCTGGGTAGAGGTGTGGGACGAGCGACTAATTCAACGCGAATATTTGGTGCCACGCAGCTAATTGAAACTTTCCAACCTAAGTTGATCTACGAACTCGGTTATCCGGGAATGATTGCTTTTCAAATCATGGTTTTACACTTGGCTTTTCTCACTTTTAGAGCTTACCGTTCTGTGAAAGACAAAAGTTTGCGGAGTTACGGAGCTAGTTTTTGGGTTTTTGTTGGATTTATTACGATAAATACTCAATACTATCCGCTGGATGTAGATCCAGTGTCCGTGTATTATTGGGTTTTAGCTGGGGCGATTTTAAAGTTGCCCAAAATTGATAAACAGGTGCAGGATGAAAAGCACCAGGAAGTTGAGTCAAATGAATTGCAAATTCACCAGCCATTAAAGGAGAAAAAAATTATTGCATCAGCGCCTATTTGAGAATAGTTTTGAGTGTTGAGTTTGGTGGATTCTTTCTTGTCGCGTAACCCGCTTTCGCTCTGGGTAATACCAATATAGCCTGCCCTTCTGGGTTTATCTGTGCTAAAACCCACCCGTACAGGATATTGTGGCTCTTAACTTTACTGCGGTTGCCAAACCGGATTGCTAACATTCAAATCCTTGTCGTTTGCCAATTTAGTCAATGCCGAACCGTCCCGATTAATTACATACAAGTTGCTTTTGTCTCCTGGGATTTCGTTAAATATAAAAGCGATTTGCTGGCTGTCAGTAGACAAAGCTAATTCTGAAATTCCCGACGGTTTTAGCCGAGAATTTAGTTGATTTAGCTGGTTCCCTTCAGAATTGATGGCGTAGAGCTTTTGATTGTTGAACTCTCCAGCGACGAGAGTGTTAGTGAAAATAGGCCGATCGCACTTATCGGCCATAATTTATGGAAGCTGAAAAGTTGCAGAATTTGCAACAAGCTTTTCAGGGGCGGCCAAGATGCCCAACCCCTACTCCCCGTACTCAACTTAAACTCTTGTGGAACAGGCTTTTGTGGAACGGGCCTCTTGGCTGTTCCATATCCCAGGAGGAAATGCAAGTTAAAACGCATTTTATGGATTTCTTTCCTAATTTTCAAAGTGTTTGTCTGTCTATATGTCGCGACAGCCTCAAACTCTGTTTAATTCTGCCAATAATTAGCTCGAACATTTTTTTGCGGGACGGATTCTTGCTGCTGGGCGGCATCCCTAACTCGCAACACATCAAGTTCAAGTCAGTTGCACTCATTGCCAACAATTTTTGCCTCACCTCTTCTTCATTACCATTCTTAGCTTGTAAACGCAGTTCTTCATAAACTTCTAGAGCATTTCTAGCCGATAAATTAAGAGGTTTATTAACATCAGCACCCCTGGGAATATCCGAAGTTTTTGAGCCAGCAGAAATCACTCCCCGCTTGACTTGAGTCTCAAGCCTGGTTAATTTTCTAGCAACGTCCCGCAAGATTTCCTTAAGCTCGCCAATTTCCTCAACCAACCCCCCGCTTGCTTGTTCGGAAGCAGCCAAAATTTCTTTTTTACTCATTTCAGATACTCCTCACACTCGCGCCATAGTTTTTCAAATTCTCTAACTAATTCTCGCGGCAATTCTCCCTCATTAATCGCCCGTTTTAGCCCGACGCTTTCGCGAATAGTCGCTTCTAAAAATCTAACTTCTATGTTATTGTCTTTTGATATCTCATCGCAAAGTCTCTTTACTTCTCTCATGTAAAACTGAACTTCATTTGTCAGCAATCCTCCATAGGTTTTAGCTTTATTCATAAAGACTGCTATCTTGGGAAACGGATAAGGCTCAATCCGTTTCTGGAGCGAGTTTAAAACTAAACTCAACCCCCTAGAACCAAAATAATCGGGATTGACGGGAATTAATATTAAGTCGCAGCAAGAGAGTACGCTGTAGGTGAGGAGACTGAAGGAAGGCGAACAGTCAAAAAGCATCAAGTCGTATTTGGGGAGATTGGCAGAGTTGGCGATTTTGCCGATGAATCTGCGGATGAAGTCTTTAACGCTTTTTCCCTCAAATCCATCGATATCCAACCAATATAATTCTTCAACAGAAGGGACAAAATGCAACTGTTCGTCAATCTGATAAATGGTGTCGAAACCAACGGGAAATTTAAAATTCTGTCCGGCTTTTTTAAAGACTTCTAAAGCGTCGTAAATTGTGAGTCTATGTTTAAGAGATTTTTCGTACCACTTACCAAATTTGTCATCTAAATGACCTGTATTTTCGTTAAGTCCGATCGCCTCTGTGAGCGACATTTGCGGATCTAAGTCTAACATCAAGACTTCTAAGTCGGTTCCTTGGGATATAATATTTCCCAGACTCCAAGTGACGGTAGTCTTTCCGACACCGCCTTTGAAGTTGATTACGGCTATTGATTTAGGACTCATGGCTGGCTTTGTTTGGATTTTGCTCAAATATAAATTAAAACATATTGTGGCGGTTAGTCGATCGCGCGATCGGTCATGAGAAGCCCGATGTGTCGATTGACATAAAATGCAGACTATGATAAAGAAATCTATAATAGAATAAATAGCACATTATGTCCCATCAATTAACTCATTTGCACATCAAAAATTTTCGCTCCCTAGCAGATGTAAAAATTCAAATCAACCCTCTCAACATTATCTTCGGCACTAATGGAGCCGGAAAAACTACATTACTCGATACCATCTGGTTTGTGCGAGACTGTGCCATCAGGGGTGTTGATTTAGCTTCTTCTGAGAGAGATCATGGGATTGGTCTGCTGTGGGATGGAGCCGATGAGGGGGAAAATATATCAATCAAAATTGTAATCCCATCGGGTGAATACGAAGTTTCATTTGGTTATTCTTCAGGTAGAATCGAACCTTTTGCGGGAGAAAAGCTTTTTTCCGATCCTGATAATCCATTGATTGTTCGCATTATAGGCAGTGACAAAGCTCAGGTTTATCGTACAGACCTGCAAAAATTAGAATTCATTACACTCAGAGAACCAGAGAAATTAGCCTTAAGCCGATATATAGCATTTGAGCATAGCGAACCCACTGCCTCTAACATAGACAACTTATTGCGTGTTGTTCGCAACTATAACTCCCGGTCAGCTTCTTTGTTCAAGATAAAGCGATTTGGTTCCGAATCTGATTCTGGAGACCGATTACAAGACAGGTGCGAGAATTTATGGTCAGTTTTGCGGAATTTACATGATAAGCGAGTCCTTGATGAACGGTACGATACAATCATCAGTTTCATGCAAGAGAGCTTTCCAGCTTTTGATAATCTGTTTTTTGAACAAACAGGTCGATACACAGTCTATGGCAACTTTTTAGAAAAAGGACGGCGCAAACCAATTCGATCATCAGGAGTATCTGACGGTCATCTCCAGATGCTGATTAATCTCACAGCTTTGTTCTCTGAAGGACAGAATCGTTATTCACTAATTTTATTTGATGAGCCAGAAATCTCGCTTCATCCTTGGGCTTTAGCTGTTTTTGCTAAAGCTGTAAAACTCGCTACTGAAAAATGGAATAAGCAGGTTTTTATTGCGACTCATTCACCTGTATTAATTAGTCAATTTGAACCAGAAAATATTTTGACTGCGGAACTTGACAAGGAAGGAAAAACCGTCCTCAAAAGGATCAGTGAGATAGAAGGTATCCAAGATTTACTAGAAGACTATGCTACTGGATCGCTATATATGGCTGAGATGATTGCGCCTCAAAGTAAATCTGCATTAGAGGTAGCAAGTTAATGAATAGTCACGATACTACGAGTGACCAGCACTGTTATTTTTTCAAGTTTGGATTGCTGGTAACAGGAAAAACGGAAGAGGAACACATTCCCAAGTTATTTAGAACTCTGATGGAATTGGGTATTTGCTATTTTGAAGTTATTCGCAAGGTTGAGCAGCTAGGCGTAAGAACTTCAGAGAAAAACCTTAAGATGGTTGGAAGTGATAAAAAGATTCCTAATAATGATGCTGTAAGAATTGGATTCCCAGCGAGAGATTACTTAAAAGATCCATGTACTTATGTCCTGCTATTGGATGACCTAGAACACAATCGAACCGATCAAGCACAACAAATTCTTGAGCGATACCGAGATGCACTTGATCCTATTTTGCGCGACCAAAAACACCGTGCTTCAGTTCACTTTTTAGTGAATATGCTAGAAGCATACTACTTCGCTGATGCTGCTACCGTCAATGGAGTGTTAGGAACCAGCTTAAACGATTACGAGGGAGATGTGGAAACGATTCGCCATCCCAAAGGTGAACTAAAACAGATATATTCGGGCTTTAATGAAAAGGAACACGGCGGCAGAATTCTCGATAGACTTGATGTTGAAAATGTTTTATCTAATCCGAATACTTGTGCTTCTCTGAGAACCTTATTTGCATGGTGTTTAAAGGCTCTGGGGCAAATACCTACCAATAAATATCAGCTTTCAAGTGGAAAATTAAGTAACATAACCAAAGCACAATTGGATAATATTTAATTTTTTAAGTTATGGCAGGTTGTTACTGCCGATAAAACGTAAGGTGCACAATGTGCACCCTACAAGTTGTTTTAGCGTTTCACCCGTAAGGTGCAAATTGTGCACCCTACAAGTTGTTTTAGCGTTTCACCAACTTCTTAGAAACCTTCCGCAAGCGAATTGATTGTGGTGTTACTTCCACCAATTCATCCTGGCCGATGTACTCCAAAGCGCGCTCCAAACTCATATCGACTGGTGCTTGCAATTGCGCCAATTCTTCACCGCCAGATGCGCGGTGGTTTGTCAACTGCTTCGACTTGCAAATATTCAGCTCCATGTCATCATCTCGGTTGTTTTCTCCGATAATCATCCCTCTGTAAACCTTGGTTCCGGGGGTAATGAAAAATACGCCGCGGTCTTCAGCATTTTTCAGTGAATAAGTAGTTGCAACTCCTTCTTCAAAGGAAATCAATACTCCGTTGCGACGGGCGACAATTTCTCCACCGAGGGGGCGATAGTCGAGGAAGCTGTGGTTCATAATTCCAGCGCCGCGAGTCAACCGCATGAACTCGCCTCGGAATCCAATCAAACCGCGAGCGGGGACTGAAAATTCGATTTGGGTGCGACCGGTGCTGCTGACGTGCATATCTTGCATTTCTGCTTTCCGCTGACCAAGGCGTTCGATGCAGCCGCCGACTGCTTCTTCGGGTACGTCTAATACCAAACATTCAAAAGGTTCGCAGGGACGACCGCCGATTTCGCGGAAGATTACTTGCGGTTGAGATACTTGGAATTCGTATCCTTCGCGACGCATATTTTCGATCAGGATTCCGAGGTGGAGTTCGCCACGGCCGGATACGAGGAATTTGTCGGGAGATTCGGTTTCTTCGACGCGCAAGGCGACGTTGGTTTGGAGTTCTCGCATTAGCCGATCGCGAATTTGTCGCGATGTTACCAAACTACCTTCTTGACCGCAGAACGGCGAATCGTTCACCGAGAAAGTCATCTGCAAAGTCGGTTCATCTACCTTGATTAAAGGCAGCGCTTGCGGGTCGTTCGGACAGGTAATTGTCTCGCCAATATACGCATCAGCAAAACCAGCAACGGCGACAAGATTACCAGCAGAAGATTCTGGGATATCAATCCGCTTCAGGCCTTCAAAGCCCATCAATTTGGTAATTTTTGATTTGACAATGGCGCCACTTTCGGTGATTAAGACTGCTTGTTGACCGATTCTAATCGTGCCGTTGTGGATGCGGCCGATGACGATACGACCGACGTATTCTGAGTAATCTAAGGTGGTTACTTGTAGTTGTAGTGGCTTGTTGGGGTCGCCTACGGGGGGTGGTACGTGGTCGAGGATTTCTTCAAAGAGGGGCTTCATATCTACCCCTTCGTCTTCGAGGTGTTTTTTGGCGTAACCGCTTAAGCCGGAACCGAAGAGATAGGGAAATTCGCACTGATCGTCGTCAGCACCTAGTTCGAGGAACAGATCCAAAACTTTATCGACGGCTTTGTGGGGGTCGGCTCGCTCGCGATCGATCTTATTCACAAAGACGATCGGGCGCAGTCCTTTTTCTAGGGCTTTTTTGAGCACGAACCGGGTTTGCGGCATCGGGCCTTCGTTGGCGTCTACGATCAGCAAACAGCCGTCAACCATGCCGAGAACTCGTTCGACTTCTCCGCCGAAGTCCGCGTGTCCGGGGGTATCGACGATGTTGATCAGGGTTTCTCCGTACCTGACGGCGGTGTTTTTGGAAAGGATGGTAATGCCACGTTCGCGCTCGATGTCGTTGGAGTCCATGACGCAATCTGGGATTTCTTCCCCTTCGCGGAAGATCCCGGACTGTCTGAGGAGAGCGTCCACAAGGGTGGTTTTGCCGTGATCGACGTGAGCAATGATGGCGACGTTGCGAATGGGAAGACTCATAATGCGTCTGGAACGTTAAACGGATCTAACTAAAGATTTCTTAATAATTGTAGCGCATCGAGTCAAGGGCCGATCGAGCACGGCTGCCAGATTGGAGTGCGATCGTCGGTAAAATCAAGATTATGGAAGCGCAACCGAGAGAAATTGAGCGTTACACTACCCCTGACGGCAGAGTTCCTTTCGATCGGCGATCTTGAGTTGGCCCTGGTGAAGAAGGTGGGATACGGGGCGATCGCCGATATTAAGATGAGGGTGCAAGTACGATCGGCTTTATGGAAGTACAACATAGGGAAATTCAGCGTTACACGACACCAGACGGCAAAGTTCCTTTCGATGAATGGTTTGACTCTCTGCGGGATCTCAATGCCCAACTCAACATTAATGTCAGACTTAAGCGAGTCATTGCAGGTAATCTCAGAGACTTTCGCTCTGTGGGAGAAGGAGTCTTTGAGTTCAAGATTGACTGCGGCCCGGGCTATCGGGTGTACTTTGGACAAGTAGGCTTAACCTTAGTGCTGCTGCTGTGTGGAGGAGATAAAGGCAGTCAAAACCAAGATATTAGCAAGGCCAAGGAATATTGGACAAATTACAGGAGTTAAAACAATGGTTAAAAGTTTGCCTTACCATCCTTTTGTGATTTCACATCTTCAAGATCCGGCATATTCGGCTGGCTATCTGACGATGTTTTTGAATGACCAAGAAGAGGGAGATTTAGAGCTTGGTATTTTGCCTTCTGCTTTAAAAGATGTATTTGAGGCTCTGGGCGAACCGAATATGTCTGCGGAGGATGCTAAATTGCATCTGGAAAAATTAGAGGTTTTGATGTCGCAGAAGGGAAGTGCGACAATTTATGCTTTGGCGAATTGGCTGAATGCTCTGGGATTGAAGTTAACAGTGGCGGTTGTTCTAGGGGATGAAGGGGAAGAGTCAGGTTCTTTTGCTGGTGCTGAGTTGGCGGAAGTTGGTAATGTTTGAGAAGGGGCGATCGCCTTTATGATGATGAGCGAGTAGTTGCGATCGACTTTATGGAAGTAGAACCCAGAGATATTCAGCAGTATCAGATACCTGATGGCAAAGTTCCTTTCTCGGAGTGGTTGGAATCTCTTCGAGACTTTAAAGGCAAAGCCAAGATTGTTAAAAGGCTTGAGCGGGTTAGCGATGGCAATCTGGGAGATTCTCGATCGCTGGGAGAGGGAGTCTGGGAATTTAGGATTGACTTTGGCCCGGGCTACCGCGTCTATTTTGGACAAATAGAAACAACTATAGTGCTTCTGCTGTGTGGCGGAGATAAAAGCACTCAAGAGCAAGATATTAGCACAGCTAAGAAATATTGGAGAGAATACAGGAGCAGAAAAAATGCCTAAAAGCGTACCTTACCATCCCTTGAAAATTAAATCTCTCAAAGACCCCTTATTTGCTGTGGCTTACCTCACAGAGATCCTTGACGAGGAAGAAGGAGATTTGGAATTAGGAATCATGCGAAAAGCACTTCGAGATGTATTTGAGGCTCTGGGCGAACCAAATATGTCTGCTGAAGATGCTAAATTGCATTTGGAAAAATTAGATATTTTGTTGTCCGGAGAAGGAAGTGCGACAATTTATGCTTTGGCAAGTTGGCTAAATGCTCTGGGATTGAAGTTATCTGTTGTAGTTGATGAAGGGGATAAAGGGGAAGATGAAGATTCTGTTGGTGCTGCTGAATTGGCGGAGGTTGGTAATGTTTGATTGGGGGCGATCGAGCTTTAAGCTACTAATTAGACATTGACGGCGCTCGAGCCCCGATCGCTGAAGGAAGTAGCCGATCGTTCTGGAGTATCCTACAATACTGTTAAAAGTTATGCCCGATCACCCGGTATGGCAATGGCTGACATCGGTGCTCTGCTAAAATTGGCGCGGACGTTTGATGTGTCGATCGAAAAATTGTTAGATTTTGTGGAACAGTAACAAATTACACTTAAAATAAACCAGCGCCCCCAGCGCTAACCAGTTCGACCTCGCAGGGACGATCGACTGTGGGCCCAAGCAACAGATGCGAGAGTTGGCGGATGGGACAGGGCGAAGAGTGAAAGAGATGATATATTCTCAGCGGCAATTGTAGCTGTTCGATCGCCCATATCGGTCTACAATTTGTAACGTTGAGCCTTATTGAAGTGCAGGAGTGGAGCTGGCTTGGATAACGCTAGTCTGTCAAGAAAACCCCCGCAAGCCTCGGAGCTTGTCGCCGACGAAATTCCAGAAGCAGTGCGAGACCACCCATACCCAGAAGCAGGGCAGAGTCAGTCTAAGAAAAAAGGGCTGATTTGGAAACTGCTAGGGTTGGCCGCATTAGCCTTTGGGGTCAGCATCTGGCTGCACCTCAACTTTAACTTGTTCTCAGATACCAGTCAGGCAGAGCAAACTCAACAAGATTCAGCGCCGACAAGTTCCGCGTCTCCGTCTGTCCCGATCCCAGCTACCACTCCAAAAGTCCCCGCAATCCCAGAAAACCTGCTGGGACACTTGCCGTACCCAGAAGCACCAGCCAAAGACTTGGTAAGCGTCACCTCCGACGGTAGCGTCAAACTCCGCACCTCAGCAGCAGCAAAATATCAGGAAATGGCCAACGCCGCCGCAGCATCAGGCATCTATTTCGCTCCCATATCCGGCTTTCGCTCCCTGCAAGACCAACAGCACGTATTTTTTGACGTGAAAGCCGAACGCAGGCAAAACGCCAGCAAGCGAGCCGAAGTCAGCGCCCCTCCAGGTTACAGCGAACACCACACCGGTTATGCGATCGACATCGGCGACGGCAGCGCCCCGGATACCAACCTCAGCCAGAGTTTTGAAAATACCCAAGCATTTAAGTGGTTAGAAGCCAACGCCGTCGCCTTCAGTTTTGAGATGTCCTTCCCCAAAAACAATCGCCAAGGCGTCAGTTATGAGCCTTGGCATTGGCGGTTTGTGGGCGACAAGCAAAGCCTCGAAACTTTCTACAAAGCTCATTCAATGAAAAAGTAGAAGGAAGAAGGAAGAGGGAAGAAGGAAGAAGGAAGATTTTCCACATCTCCGGCTTTGCCACTCTCCCACTCTCCTACTGCCCCACTCTACCCACTCTCCCACTCCCCCACTCCCCGATTCCCCCACTCCCCCCCACTTCGTTGAGCCACACTCGTGATTGCAATCTATCCAGGCAGCTTTGACCCCATAACCTTCGGTCACGCAGACATTATCGAGCGGGGATCTAAACTGTTTGACCGGGTAATTGTTACTGTAGTCAGAAACCCCAGCAAAACCCCTCTATTCACCGTAGAGGAACGGATCGAGCAGATCCTGCGCTCTACCCAACACTTGCCAAATGTGGAAGTAGACAGTTTTGAGGGTTTGACAGTAAACTATGCTAAGATTCGACAAGCCAAAGTGCTGCTGCGGGGGCTCCGGGTACTAACAGATTTTGAAATGGAACTCCAGATGGCCCACACCAATAAAACCCTTCTGGGTGAAATTGAAACAGTTTTTTTGGCAACTTCTAACGAGTACAGCTTTTTAAGTAGTAGTGTAGTTAAAGAAATAGCCAAGTTTGGTGGCTCCGTAGATCATCTTGTTCCGAAACACGTCGCCCTAGATATTTACAAATGTTACGCCAGCAGGAACCAACTCGCATCGAACCCGACAGTACCGGACGCAGCACTGAGAACGAATCACCTCAGAACACAGCCGCCTTCGGAGACCCCACCCGAACCGCAGGAGTAGACATCCAGCGGGAATTGAACCGGCTTGAGGAAATTGTTCTCGACAGCCCGCGAATTCCCATGACCAGACGCACTCTGGTGGATGAAGAACAGTTGCTCGATCAGTTAGACTTGGTGAGGCTAAATTTGCCGATCGCCTTTCAGGAAGCCGAGACAATCATACGGCACAAGGACGACTTGCTTCAAGAGGCGGAACTTTACGCTCAGGAAGTGATAGAAGCCGCAGAACAGCGAGCTGCAGAACTTTTAAACGATATGGGCCTGCTCCAGCAGGCGAAGATAGAAGCAGATCAGTTACGACAGCAAGTTTTGCTCGACTGCGAGGCAATTCAGCAGGCCACGCTGGCGGAAGTCGAACAAATTCGCTACCAGGCTCAAGAGGAATTGGAAGAGATGAGAGTCAGGGCGATGGCTGAATGCGAGGAAATTCAAAACGGAGCCGATGATTATGCTGACCAAGTGCTCGATAATATCGAGCACAAGTTGAGCGATATGCTGCGCGTGATCCGCAACGGGCGCGATCGGTTGGATAGTGTTTCTGCATCGCACATCCACCACACCAACGGTTAGCCAAGAGTTAACTCATGGCTTGAACATTTCTAAAAGTCCACCTAATTTAGGTAGACTTTTTTTTTCGCAATAGTTTTTATAGTTTTTATTCCTCAACCCCAGCACTCGGTGACTTATTTTGGCCGACATAAGTTTTGTGAATATCAAAGCAAGTATAACATTTTATGATATCCTACTCTTCATACCAAATCCGGCTTAATTACCCCCTTTATCTCGCTGGTGCGTGGGAGGGCAGTTCCCTTGACACTTGAGCGATTTCAACCGCCGAATGATAAAAGGGATAGCCAACCCGGATTTTGTATCAGACAAAACATTCCTAATTGGACTCAAATTGTGGCAATCTAATTTGAACCATGCAAAAAGTTTCTAATCGATTTGCTGAATTTGACTTGATCCGAGCTTTAGCGATCGTCAGTGTGGTTATTACTCATGCTGGGTTCTTCGCATTTCGCGATCGCAGAATTTTATTTGTGGCGATCGATACATTTCAACTATTTTGCGTACCTGCATTTTTACTGTTGAGCGGTTTTTTTCTCACCAACAAACGGGAAAATCAAAATAATCCCGCACTGGTAGTCAAAAAAAGACTGTCAAAAATTCTACCGCCTTATCTGTTTTGGTCAGTAGCGGTGTACATCTTAAATAATTTGGGAGGAATCCAAAAATTGGATTTACTTTCATTACTCAGAGATATCTTGACGGGTTCAGTGATGCCTCCCTATTACTTCATCGTTGTGATTGTTCAATGCTACGGCTGGTGGTGGCTGCTAGTGAAATTCAGAGTTTTAGAATCCAGAAAAGTTTTGGCTTTGGGCTTAACAATTCAAACAATTTTTACAATCTTCTTCTACTTAACCGCTTTCCAATACATATCAATACCTCTACCTTTGATGGAGCGCTGGCTTTTTAGTTGGATTTTGCCCTTTTCAACTGGTCTATTGTTGGGTGGCTCCTATGACAAAATTCAACACGTTCTCGAACGGATGAAAATGCCAATTTTAGGGGCAACCATGCTTTTTTATCTAGCTAGCATTTTGGAATTTTACCTAAAAAGTGGAGTTAATTCGGAGGCATGGTTTCTCAGATCGTTTTTTAAACTATCTGCTCAAGGATACGCAATTTTGTTCGTATTATCGATCCTCGCATTTTCTAAGAGTATCGCACTTCCCAGTAGAGTATCTGGGTTAGTCAAAATATTGGCTGCTTACTCATTCCCTATATATCTCCTGGATTCGACAGTAGTGAAATATGTCTTGTTAGTGTTTTATAAGTTTATTGACCCGGTAAATCCGCTGCTGAAGCTCGGCTTTTTAGTTGCCGCGACTCTGTTAGGTTGTTGGGTCATTATTTACTTGTTGCAGAAACTTTTGCCCAAAAAATACAGCCAGTACATTCTGGGAATTTAATCAAATTTTGTGTTTCAGCGGATGTCTTCATAAAACTGCTTGAGATACCGGGGAGAAACGCCAAAACCCCACAAAAAACCAATCGAAAGATAGATGGCAATTGCTTTAAATTCGCCCCACGTCGCAACTCGACGATCGCTACTTTCCACTACCCGATTGACTAACTTAAGTCTCCCCCGTCGCACTAACTTCAAACATAAATCCGCTTCCTCCATAATTGGCAGCGCGGCATCGAAACCAGCGCATTCCCAAAAATCGGTACGGCGGCAAAAAATAACTTGGTCGCCAAACAGCAGGCGCAATCCTTTGAAAAATAAATGAGGTCGAAATAACAGTGGCGCGTAATAAGTTTTCAGGTAATTGTGGAGGGAAAAACCCCATCTTGTTTGCTGCGAACCAGCCATCAGGGAGATAAACCCGCCGCCGGCAATTTCGGCATCGGACAATGTTTTCTGGATGACTGCTACAATGTCGTCGGGAACTAAAGTATCGGCGTGGAGAAAGCACAGAATTTCACCGGTGGCGACTTGAGCACCTAAGTTCATTTGCAGGGATCGTCCGGCTATACTGCTAGAAATAACGCGGGTGGCGGTGGAAAGTGCGATCGCCACTGTTTCGTCTTGACTGCCGCCGTCTACCACCAACACTTCCCAAGCGGGAGGATTAAGGATGCTGAGTTGGCGGAGGGTGCGTTCCAGACAAGTCGCTTCGTTGAGGGCTGGGATGATAATAGAAACGCGATCCATCTGGTTGAAATTTATACCAGAGATATTATAATAAACAACTGTGGCGATTCACAACTCACGAGAAAATAGAACTTACGCGGACAGATTCAAAAACCCGGTGTCTGCCTGTGAACTCGTCACGAAACTTCCGATTTTTTACAGAAATGGGTTTTTTTGGCGTCATTCCTATAAAATCACGTAAAAGTGCAATCGCCATCTATATTTTCCACTAATCGGGACTGAGAAAATCGTGCAGAAAACAGAAGTAAAAAATGATTTAGAATTTTATGAGGAAAATGCCGATAATTGGTGGGACGAAAATGCTAAAATTTATGCCTTATACCATCTAAACAAACCCAGATTTGAGTTTTTCGACAGACACGCGACTAACTGGCAAGGGCTGAAAACCTTAGATGTCGGGTGCGGCGGTGGCTTTTCTTGCGAGTTTATGGCCGAGAGAGGCGCTATTGTTTCTGGAATAGATCGATCGGAGAAATGTATTGTAGCAGCTCAAAATCACGCAGTTAGCAGCGGTTGGGAGATTGACTACAGGCAAGGTTTTGCCGAAAATATGCCCTACCCGGACAATACCTTCGATGTTGTAATTTGCGTGGATGTTTTGGAACACGTGGCCGATTACAAAAAAGTTGTGTCTGAGGTTCACAGGATTCTTAAGCCTGGGGGATTGTTCTTTTTTGACACAATCAACCGAACTTTTTCCTCGCAAGTTGTGATGATTGGGCTGATGGAAAATATTTTGCAGGAAATTAGGCGGGGCGTTCACGATTGGGAAAAGTTTATTACCCCGGATGACCTGTCTGTGGTAATGCGCGATACGGGTTTCGGCAAGATTGAAATTAAAGGTTTTGATATGTTTGGAGAAATGGGCGCTATTTTAGCCGAGATGCACGGTTTTTGGGGGAATTTTACAAGTGGAAAGCAGCTATTTCCTTCGGGGGAAAGTTTACAAAAAGTTTCTCAAGTGCTAATCTCTAATATAGCTAACTATTTTGATTACAAAAAGTCTGGCTTGTTTAAAATCAAAATTAATGAGGATACGTCGATTATGTATGTTGGCGTAGGGGCGAAGAATTAGTCGGTTAATTGTTGACTGTTGTCATTAGGGGCGGGTTTTAGACTGGTTTTTGCGATCGACAAATCCGGCTAAAGCCGGCCTCTCTTGCATTTTGTAGGGTTCGCAGCACCTTACCCTGTTGAGTGCAATACACATCTTCCATAGGGAGACGACGCCGTATCCTTACTATATTGCGGGCAATTGAGAATTGCTATATTGGCGATCGCACGACAAACCTAATTTTAAGAACTAATTGCGAATTATTACCAAATATTTTTAATGTTAAGTCATCGCACCTCGCAGTTCGATCGCCCAAAAACACCGCCCCGTCTTTATTTGGGGCTGCTCGCGTTGAGCGGATACCTAGCTTGACTGCCTTTAGTAACAAATCTTAATATTTAACTATTGACAATTTATCTAAATTGCATGGTAGCTTATTGAATATTAATTGCAATAACTGCCGGAAGTTAACAGTACCTGGAGGTCAATCACCGTGACAGCAGCAATAGTTTCCGCATCCGCCGATCGAATCAGCGACGGACAACCCGCCGACAGCCAAAAACTGATGAGTTTGGGTAAAAATTCCGAAATACCTGACCTCGATAACTCCAAAGATGTAACCCTCACCGTCTTAGAAGGAGCGGGAACTCTCACGGTGTGCGATCGAACAGTCACTTTAATACCGGGAGTATTTGTGTTTGTACCCGCTGGCATCCCGCGCAGCCTAAAAGTACAAACGACGCTGAATTTGTTACTAATTGACTGCGAACCAGACCCCGATATGAGCGAGTCAGCTTGGTTGATGAATTTTCAACTTTAACCCCATGAAAAAACAGTGTCCTTGCTGCCTTGACTCCCTAATTTATCAGGTTTGCCACAACCGTGTCTACTATTTTTGTCTGAATTGCAGGCAAGAAATGCCAAATCCTGACTCAAAAAGAATAAATCTCAAACACTGTCAAGTTTCATATTCGGAGTAAAAATGTCGAAAGCAGTTGGTCTTTTCTAGGGAACTACAACTCAAAAAACTGACTCTGTAGTGACATGATTCGGGATGAATTTGGCCGCGATATCGTGACCTTGCACGATATCTGCAGCGGTGAAAATGATGATTGTGCCGAATACGAATGTCCGATTATCAATACTTCGGACAGTGTTTTATGGCCTACAGTACCAGCGGATTAGTTGGTTTAATGTATGCGCGCCGCTATCCTCACAACGTAAGTTATTTGGGACTTTTAGCTGCAGGTTTGCCATCTGCTATTAATTGGCAAGCAAATTACTATACGCATTTTTCAGCTTTACGCTGGACTGGCGAACAAGTTTTGAATCAAAGGGTTGGCGATATGCTGGGATTGCAAAATCAAAGTATAAATCACAGATTTATCTCCTATTTTGAGCATGACTTAGCCAGTTCTCCTTGTCCTCACTCCTTATTTAGGGCTTGCTGAAAAAGTAAGAAAACAGCATTTAGAAAGATGAATGAACTCGCGAATCCCTTGATAATATAAGCTTTG
>NZ_JAUBSA010000042.1:0-53121 GCF_036702115.1 Microcoleus sp. LAD1_D5
CCACTTTTATCAACGGGGGATGAGGGCTGTAACTCAGATTAGGTCTAGCTCTTAGCTCTCTTTGTCACCCCCCCAGGTTTTAGCCTGATATTATGGTGAATCCGCCCCTACAATGACTGTATTTTTTTTTAATGTAAAATTTTGTAGAGGGCATGGCAGAAGTTATCGAAGAGACTTGAGTTGATATTCAAGAGATTTGAAGGAGAGAGAAAGAGAATAGAAATATGAATAATTCTATGGAGAGGGGCAACCACGGGAGATTGCCCCTACAAAACACGGTTATGTAGATGTTGCGTGTCTAGGAGTGGAATAACTAAAGGGAGACTTGCGCGCCTTGAGTATCGAGGCCGATCGCCCTTACCTCAGCCTTTACCCCAAATTCCATCCAAGCAGCCGCCATCGCTTTCTCAACCGCAACAGCATTCGTAGCATCTGTTAAAGCCATAAGCGTTGGCCCGGCACCGCTAATTACCATTTCATAGGCCCCTGCATTCACGGCGGCTTGTTGCACCGCTTCATATCCCCGAATCAGAGATTGCCGATAAGGTTGGTGAATTTTGTCTTGGAGGGCGCAGCGCAGCCAGTTTTCATTGCCAGTTTCCAAAGCCCGCATCAGCAAACCGAGGTGTGCGGCATTAAAAATCGCGTCAGCCCGACTGTAATCTGCTGGCAAAACTTTGCGGGCTTCGGCCGTAGAGAGTTCAAAATCGGGGATGGCTACCACCGGCACAATATTTGGATGCCAGGGAATATCGCAAATTTCCCAGGAACCCCCCCCTTGCCCCCCCTTACTGGGGGGTTGGGGGGGTGGATTGCTAGCAGCAAGGCGACACCCTCCGAGTAAAGCGGGGACAACGTTGTCGGGATGTCCTTCAAGTTCGATCGCCAATTGCATCACTTCCACCTGAGTCAAAGGCTTTCCGGCTAACTCATTTGCACCGACTAACCCACCGACAATAGCTGTGGCGGAACTCCCCAAACCTCTAGCCAGCGGCACTTGCATATCTATATGTATGGCTACAGGGGGCGGCGATTGGTTGAGGCGATCGTATAACTTGACAAAGGCTAGATAAGCGAGATTGCTGTCATCTGCCTTGACTTTGGCAGCTTCTTTGCCTGTAACGGTAATTTTTAGTTTCTCCGTTGCTGAGGGTTCGAGTCGGGAGAATTGGAAGCGGTTGTAGAGGCTTAAAGCGGCGCCGATGCAGTCAAAGCCGGGGCCTAGGTTGGCGGTTGTGGCGGGTACGGTGACGGTGACGGTGGAAGTTTCGGGCATTTTTTGAATAGTTAATTTGGAGTGTTTAACCGCAGATGAATGCGGATGAACGCCGATCGCAGGATATTATACTATGTTTTCAAAAGCCATTTATTCTTGCAGCATTTCAAGGTGCTTGATGGCATCTTGATAATCGTTGGTATTGCCATCTTTTTGATAGAGCTCCGCTGCTTTTTGATAATCGGCGATCGCCCCCGGTTTGTCTTCTAAGAACTCGCGGACTCTGGCGCGGTTGTAGTAGGCGTCGCCGTAGTTGGGGTTGATTTCAATTGCGCGATCGAAATCTGCTTTAGCTGCTGGATAGTCTTTGAGATTGCGACCGTGGATGATGCCGCGTTTATTGTAGGCTTTGGCGTAGTTGGGGTTGAGGCGAATAGCTTCGGTGTAATCGGCGATCGCCCCTTGAATGTCTCCTGCTTCTGATTTAGCTAAAGCACTATTGAATAAATCTTCAGCAGGATTTTGAACAAGATTTCTTTGAACTATTAAAGCTGAAGATTCAGCAGAAACAGCAGGGGATACATTACCCAAGATCGTCAAGATTCCTATAGTAGCGATTAAATTGTAAAATGATGATTTCATAAGTTAGGCAAAAATTTGAGCGACAGAACAACTAAAACTGGGCAACAAAGGGGAAGTTAATTCATCATTGCTCAACAGCGTAGCAATGAGCCTTAAACTTGCTTGTTCCCTGCGATAAACTTCTATTTGCTGCAACCGCCAATTCACAATCCAGTATTCCTGTACTCCTCGTACCGAATAGAGTCTGAGTTTCAAATCTCTATCCCGTCTTTCATTGTCTGCACCGAGGGAGAATACTTCAACAACTAACTCAGGTGCGGCGGTTAAATGGCCGGCTTCGTCTAGCAAGATAGCCAAGCGTTCGTTGCTAATCCAAACCACATCAGGAATGACACAATCAACATCTGTAAAAATCACCCCTGGACTAATTACTGATTCTCCTAATCCTGTTTTTTGTGACCAATTATTTAACTCTCTGCAAATGTTACCACAAACTTCTTGATGATTCCAGTGTGCTGCCCATGTCACAAATAACTCTCCATCAATAATTTCGTAACGATCGCCGTTATCGGGCAATAGTTCTAAATCTGCGGTAGTCCAGCGTACTTTATCAGATATTGTCTGGTTCATACAAGCACTCTTGATAGGTGATACAAACATTCTAAACGATCGAGCTTCTTGTCGCTCCACGGCTTGAAACAATCGGGCTACACAGAGTCTCGCTTTTTGCCTGCGAGACTCAGAATATTGAAACCCGCCTGGGCGCGGGTTTCGTTTGTGTAGGATCGATTTGCGATCGCCGAATTGTCCGATCGCCCAATTTAAAATTATTTCAAATTTCAAATCGCGCGATTACTTCAAAATAGTTTTAGAAGCAATCCGAGTTTTCTTGCGATCGGCTTCACTCAATTGTTCACCAGACTGCAAACGAGTAGCAGAGGTTTGCAGCACAGTTGCGGCACTTTTATCGCCCATTTGCAGAGCAGTTTTAGCAGCAGTTTGTAGCATCGTGGCTGCACCGGCGCGATCGCCCTGTTGCAATCTAGTTTCGGCTAGTTGAGTTTGGCGGTATTTAGCCAAAGCTAAAATGTGCTGCTGCACCATCGGGTTAAGTGCCGGCTGATAAACTTTCAGGACATTAGCGGAAAGTGCAACAGGATCGGAAAGCAAACCTTGGCCGACACTCGGATCGTCGTAGCGAATTTGCAATTGCCCGATCGCCTGTGTACCTTCGGGCAACTGTCCAATATAAATATTAGCCAAAACTACTCGCTCTATATCCTTCATTAAATCTCCCAAGCGCACCATAAAACGATCGCCCTCTTGCTGTACTGGCAATTCGATCGTATCCGGGGCAACTTGGGCGATCGGTTTGAGTTCGGCTAACCGCACTTTTGGCATCAGTGAAAATAGCAAATAAGCATTAGTCAAACCTACACCTTGGATGCGAGTAAATAGTTTGCCAAACTCGTCAACCGCATCTTCGGGACGCTGAATGTGAGCCAGAGCACCGCCGCCGGCATCAGCAATCTTTTCCAAAATATCCTGGTTCCAGTTATCGCCAAATCCCAGAGAATTTAAAGTCATGTTGTAGTCGGCCGCCAATTTAGCCAACTTCAAACAGCGGCTGTCGTCGCCGTGTTCGTTTTCGCCGTCAGTCAGCAGAAACGCCTGAGATATAGCTTCTTTTTTGCCTTTGCCCAACTCTTCAATACCTAACTTAATGCCCTCATCAATTGCTGTGCCACCGGCCGATCGCAATTGCTCAATTTGCCGTTTAATACTGCTGGGATCTCCCACAATTTGATTGGGGACGAGGACTTTGGCTTTATGATCGAAAGCCACCGCGCAAAAGCGATCCCCAGGCTTCAACCGGTCTAGCAACCGTCCGGCGGCTTGTTTGACGGTTTCCAAGGGGCGTCCGCCCATCGAGCCGCTGTGGTCGAGAATCAGGCACAGGTTTAAGGGTACGCTGGAGTCGATCGAGCTTGCCGTCGCAGACACCGAAATCGCTAGCTGGCGCTGCGTTGAGGGCGCGGCAGCGTCAAGATTAGGGTCGTTTAACACCGGGAGCAAACTAACTTTCATGCGGGATACCTAAAGATTGCGTTACTATTTCTTTAAGAATAACTCCATCAGTTCAGGCAACATTTCGGTTATATGAACACACCCATTAAAGCTGTGCAATCGCCATACTACGGGGAAGGGAACTCTCGGACGCCACCTCCCGATTTGCCATCCCTGTTGCTGAAGGAGCGGATCGTTTATCTGGGGATGCCTCTGGTGCCTGCGGTAACAGAACTGATTATCGCTGAACTGTTGTTCTTGCAGTACGAAGACCCGGATAAGCCGATCAAAATCTACATCAACTCGACCGGCACTTCTGGTTACAGTGGCGAACCAGTCGGCTTTGAAACGGAAGCCTTCGCTATCTGCGACACGATCAGATACATTAAGCCGCCCGTACACACTATTTGCCTCGGTTCGGCAATGGGGATGTCTGCGATGCTGTTAGCGGCTGGTACAAAAGGCTTTCGGGCGAGTTTGCCCCACGCTTCGATTGTGTTGCACCAACCCAAGGCGTACACGCGGGGTCAAGCAAGCGACATTCAAATTCGGGCTAAGGAAGTGCTGGCAAATAAAGCAACAATGCTTGAGATTTTTGCAAGCTGTACAGGCCAACCGATCGAAAAGATTACTAAAGATATGGATCGGTTGCTGTACCTGACGCCCCAGGAAGCTAAAGAATACGGTTTGATCGATCGAGTTCTTGAAAGTTCCGAAGAATTGCCGAAACCGCTGCCGGCTGGAGTCATCTAACTGGGAATGGGGAATAGGGAATGGGGAATGAGTAAGAATTAAGGGTTAATGGCTAGTAGTTTCTACCCTGATTAGTTATTCAATAGTCTTTTTATGACTAACAATGCCCGATGCCCAATGCCCGATGCCCAATGCCCGATGCCCGATGCTCAATTGCCCGATCACCAATTACCAACTAAACGGAGTTCCGAATTATGCCTATCGGTGTGCCAAAAGTTCCCTACAAGATGCCGGGGGGTTATGATACTCAGTGGATTAATATCTACGATCGCCTCTACCGGGAACGGATTATTTTCTTGGGCAGGGACGTTGACGATGAAATTGCCAATCAAATCATCGCTGTGATGCTCTATCTCGATTCGGAAGATTCAGGTAAGGATATCATTTTGTACATCAATTCCCCAGGCGGGATGGTGTCGGCAGGCATGGCTATTTTTGATACCATGCAGCACATTAAATCGGACGTGGTGACGATTTGTGTGGGCTTGGCTGCTTCGATGGGTTCTTTCCTGTTAGCTGCCGGTGCGAAGGGGAAACGGTTAGCTTTGCCTCACTCGCGAATCATGATTCACCAGCCTTCTGGGGGCGCCCGGGGACAAGCAACGGATATTCAGATTGAGGCGAAAGAGATTTTGCGGCTGCGCCACCAACTGAATAATATCTATGCTAAGAATACTGGCAAGCCGATCGAGAAAATCGAGAAGGACATGGATCGCGACTATTTCATGTCCGCTGAGGAAGCCAAGGAATACGGCTTGATTGACAGAGTGATCGAAGATCGTCCGTAAGTTATTTTTTCGCTTCAGTAGCGCGGGCCACCCTCGCACTACAACCTAGTTCCCAGTAAATTTTGGCAGAATCTTTACATTTAAGGATTCTGCCATATTTAATGGAATTATCAACGCTCATTCATGCTAAATGGATATTGCAGATTATTACCGACAGTTAGGACTGAGGTCTGGCGCGAGTTTATCGCAAGTTAAGACCTCTTATCGGCAGTTAGCCAGACAGTATCACCCCGATGTGAATCCGGGAAACGAACAGGCTAAGAATAAGTTTATTGCTATTACTGAGGCTTATAAGTTCCTGGTGAATGTTGCCCCCCACTATGTTGCGGAGTCGAAAGTTGCCAATTCAACTGTGCCGCCTACTTCTACACCGCCGGATCAGGGGGTGAAAGCTCAACCGCAGGAAGTTAAGGTGACTCGAAAAGAGGCCGCGGTTCAATCTAATGCGGATCTGTCGGCGGTAGAACAAAAGTTAAAGCAAGATGCTTATGTTGAACTGCAGCAGTTGCTGAAATATCACAGGTTCCCGCGGGCGATCGCCTTGATTGAGGGTTTGGCACAGCGGGTTCCCGAAGATTTGGAGGTGCGTCAGTGGCAGGCGATCGCCTATCAGCGCTGGGGACGGCATTTGATCGGAGAAAAGCAGGTTGATAAGGCGAGAATTTATTTGAAAAAAGCTGTAAAAACTGACCCTCACAATCGGGCTTTGTGGGCGGAAGTTGAGCGGGATTTTCGCCGATTGGAAGAGATTTATTGAAGCGATGTTGCGTCCCCCTTTTGCAGGGGGTCTGCGTCGTGAATTTTTAATTTTTCTAAAATAACTTGGGTATTTTCAGGTCTGTTTTCCGGTAGCGGTTCCATTAATTCGTCGATCGAGTCTAGGAGTAACGGGTCAATATCTACAGCCTGGTTCCTCCAATTAATTTTACCAGTTTTTTCATTAAGGGGAAAGTAGATCGGCTCTATGCCTGTTAATAAATGTACAAAAGTACGCCCTAGGGCAAAAAAGTCCGATCGCACGCCTGCTTTACCTAGAATTTGTTCCGGTGCGGCGTATCCAGCAGAACCTATGGGTGCGGTCTCTATCTCTGCTTCTGTGGCGGCGCCGAAGTCAATTAATCTCAATTTTCCATTGGCTTCAACCATCAGGTTGGATGGTTTAATATCCCGATGCACTACATGATATTTGTGGATTTCCTGCAAAATATTGGTCATTTGTTGCAGCCAATCAAGAGCTAGTTTTTGAGAAACGTACTGTTTTTTAGTTAATAATTCTGCCAAGTTTTCTCCGCTAATTTTTTCCATCACCAAACAAGACAGTTTCTGGAAATTATGAGGGAGTTTAATTTGGAAATAACCGTCAGGTTCGACTTGGGGAACGGAGCCCTTTCCAGCCAGCCAAATCAAAACTCGCGCCTCTTGCTTGAACAAGCGAACTAAATCGGGATTGTGGGTGTGTTTCAAGACTTTTAAAATTTTGACAGTGCCCCATTCGTTTTCCCCGGTTCCCAAATCTTCAATTTCAAAGATGTCTGTGGGGCGTGCGGGATTGGGCGATCGCACTGGTTTAAGGATACGATAGCGATCGCCAATTAACAAATCCGTGCCACAAGCCTGACAATTTTGAGCAGCAGCAGGATTTTCGCGTTGTTCGCATTGAGGATTGATGCAGTAAATCATCGGCCTTGATACGTCCACGACAGACGGATTTAACAAATTGATTCAATTATTAGCATAAAACCCAGCAGTTCTGACCTTACTACTGGGTTTATATTTACCGCCCATTTACGCACGCTATCACATTTAAGTCAAGGATTTAAGATTAATAGCATCGCGCTCTACCGATTGAGCTACCCCCCTGCGTTTGGTAGAGGGGGCTGGATAGGAGCCAGCAACCTCGATGATGTTATTTTTTCCTGACATTCGTTTTGGCGATCGGCGGTGAATGCTGAGTTTAGAGTAATAACTTGCTATTGAATTTGTACGCAATGCTGCCTCTGCCAATTGGGCTACCCCCCTATTGTGGATAGAAGGGACAGGAGTCGAACCTGCACTATCACATTTGTACGGTTTAAGTTGAAGTTTTAGATTGAAATTGTACTCTGTTTATATCTTAAACTATAACTATCAAAAAAGCAAGCAATTAGCGGAAAATAAACTGAAAAATTCGTTCTCCCACTCTCTGTTCCTCAACTTCAGAATTGTTAGCTTCTTCGCGGGCGAACATAACAGCTTGCTGCAAGATTTCCACCCTTTGCAGCAACTCATTGATCCGACGTACCGGCAAAGCTCCAGAAAACTTGACAGTCCGCCAAGAGCCGAGCGTAATATCTTCGTAATAAACATCGACTTGAGCCGGATGGTGTTCCGTAGCTTCAGCTTTAACGTGATTGCGCGGAGTTTTAAAAGTCTTGAGAGTTTGCACCGGTTCTGTAGCCCAACAGTCTGCAGAAGCATCAAAGTTCCAAGTCTCGGAAGCATCTAAGACTGGAAGTTTTTTGATGAATGCTTGCAAATCTGCCAACTGCTTTTCAATGAATAGCAAATAGCTGACGGGAACTTGGCTGAAAAGCACGTTTCCGTCTACAGTTACGTCAGCACGAGCCCTACAATTTGTCCAATCTTTGGTTGCGGTTACGTCGAAGAGTTTCGTCAAAACTTCAGTCGTTTTGCGGATAATCTCTCCCTCCTCAGTACAAACCTCACGATCGTTCTTGAACCAAACTTGAACATCATGTAGTATTACATAATTCAATATAAATTACAAGCTTTTTTGTAGGCGCGGTGCCAAGAGAGCGCGCCGCTACCCGTGCTCAGCAATTTATCTCGCAAAAAATCGGCAAAATCTCTAGCGTGGCTACCAAAGTGTAGCAAATATCACTCTTTGTTAGCGCTGCGACTACCTCTTAAGATAGATGCGGAAATCCCTCCCAGGGCGCGTTGTCATATCGGAAAACATTTCTTAACATATAGATAACAAAGGGAATCCGAGGAGACACCAAAAATCCTTAAGCCCTTGGGGTGCCCCCGTTAATCAGATTCTTCGCAAACAAGGGCTAAATTAATGAACAAGCAAAACTCCGAAGTTTCAGCATTTTTGCCCATGCTCCAAAAAGGCATTTGGCTGTTTGGGATTCTCTCTTGGATATTCGGGCTGACAGATAGAACTATTGCACTATTATCTGACGGATATTTGTCGGCGGTTGATATTGTCCAGCTATTTACAGCTTCATTTTTCTTCATTAGCTGGCTGTTTTTAAGCCCGTTTTTGGGTCTTAACTCCCAGAGTCAGCCGAAGGGAGAAGCATCTCCCTAGTTTTTAATTGGTAATGTTAGTTTCTCGATCGCTATGAGTTTCTTCTGGGGCAAAGCGGGCCGGCCAAATGCGATCGCAAAAAAACAAAGTTCCCGCCGTCACGCACAGCGGAATCGCCAAAAGATTCAACAGCGGAATGCTCACCAAACCCAAACAAACCAAACCAAAACTCCCGCTGGCCGGCAAACTAGCCCAAATTATCTCCAACTTCTCCTGAAAAGGTCGCCTCCGCCTCTCCAAAGGTGCATCTAAAAAGTCCAAACAGACAATAGTCGCGCCCAAAGCTACGCCACCCAAACTGCTAAGAATAGAGCCGACACCAGGGATAAAATTTAGCAGCAGCAGGGGTATACCGACGCTCAACAAAATTTGTAGTTTTCGCAGTTCAAAGGCGATCGCCCTTTGAATATCCCCAAAACTACTCGCCAAATTCATTGGTGCTTCTGCGGGCAATTGGCCGTTCCGCAGAAGTTCCAATTGTTCGGAAAGTTTGCCGTACCAGGGCGAACCTAAAATCACGCCAAACTGCACTAACAAAAATCCAATTATCAGCAAAAGTCCTGACACTAGGAGTACGCGCAGCAGCCAGCCGAAAGCAACTGTTAACACGCCGAGAAAGCTCAGCCAAGCGGGAAAACTCGCAATTAGAGCATTAAATCGGACGGACAAATCGGCAACTAAAACGTCTATCCCTGCCAAACTGGGAAATAGCAAGCTTAAATAAAGACCAATACCAATTATAAAATTTAGCACCACAGGAACTAATACATAAGTCCACAGCTTGGGAGTTTGCAAAATCAGCGTGAAAGCTCGCAAAGGATAGGTGAAACCTGCCAGGAGTCCAATTGGTGCGGTAATGGCGGCGTGGGCGGGGTTTGAATTTAGCTGTTTTGACATATTTTCTGCTTTTGAGGACTCGACTCTATTTTCTATTATCCACTTTCCATTATTATTGCTGATGAGGATTTATCGCAGGTAGCCCAAAAGTGAAGCTTTTTATTTACCATACCCCGGAACTTACGCCAGCCGACAAAATGCCGGCTTGCGCGATCGCAGTTGATGTGCTGCGGGCGACTACGACAATGGCAACGGCCCTGAATAATGGGGCGGAAGCTGTCCAAGTTTTCAGCGACTTAGATAAGCTAATGGCCGAGAGCGAAAACTGGCCTGAAGACAAGCGGATTCGCGCTGGAGAGCGCGGCGGCGGCAAAGTTGACGGATTTGACATGGGGAATTCTCCGCTGGACTGCACGCCAGAAAAGGTGACTGGGAAGCGCATTTTTATCAGCACAACTAACGGTACTCGGGCTCTGGAACGAGTGCAAGCTGCTGCAACTGTGTTAACGGCGGCTTTGATTAACCGCAAATCTGTGGTGCAGTTTTTGTTAAATAAACAGCCGGAAACTATTTGGATTGTGGGTTCTGGTTGGGAAGGGAGTTATTCGTTGGAAGATACGGTTTGTGCTGGTGCGATCGCCCAAAGTCTGCTAGCAGAAAGCGGTATTCCTGCGAGCGATTTTGCTGGTAACGATGAAGTATTTGGGGCTATTGCTCTTTATCTCCAGTGGCAAGATCGGTTACATGAATTGTTGGAACGTGCCAGTCACGGCCAGCGCCTCCTCGGTTTAGGGGTTATTGAAGATTTAAAATATTGCGCCCAAACGGATACTTTAGATGTGCTGCCGGTGCAGCGAGAACCGGGAGTTTTGGTTAAGTCTGATTTTAAAATTCCTCAAGCTAATTTCTGGGATCAATCTTCGGAAAAAACGGCGAATTAAATTTTTCTGCGAGTGCAGTATTAGTAAGGTGCGCCTAGGCGCACCTTACGGAAATTAGTAGGTAGTTAGTGAACAATATTTTTTTTAGTAAGTAGAATTAAACATACTCGGTAGGGACTAAACATTGTTTTGTCCCTAGTCTATTGCAGGCAATTGAGAATTGCTGGATTCACCGCCGAAGCGCTGAATTAAACACTCGGCAATTCTGGCTGCCGCACCGGGTTCTCCCATGCGCCGCAAGCCATTTTCAGCAATTAGCTGCAACCTGTCGGGGTCGCGGAGCAAAGACTGCACGGCAGCGGCAACTTCGGCGGGATGTTTGACTAAAATTAATGACGGGCCTAACAGGCGACTTTGAGCTTCTGCAAAAGCGGGAGTAAATTGGGGGCCGTTTCCGGGAATGGCGATCGCGGGTTTTCCTAAACCTACAAATTGTTCTGTAGCTGTTCCTGCCATTGCTATGGCTAAATCCGCTTCGTACAAACAATCGTTAAAACTTTGCTGAGTCAAAATCATCGTGGCGTTTCTCTGCACAAATGTCAGCGGTAATAGCAAATTAGGAGATTCTTTCTGAATTTCTTGAGCGCTAGAAACAGGAGGTCGCAAAATACTTCCTTCTCGCCGCTGCGTTCTAGTTTCGCCTTCTTGTCGCCAGCCGAAAAATTCTAAACTAGGTCGCAAAGCTTCTAAATTTAACTCAGGAGAAATGGCTCCAAAAAATAACAATTTGCGATCGGCAAACAGCGACAAAATTCCGGCTACAGCCTCTACTATTAGCAGCCAATTAGCATAAGCTTCCGGCGCTCTAGAACCGGGGAGTAAGGTGATGACGAGCGATCGCGACCTTTCCCGAAACTCTGCGTCAGGGCCGTAAAAACCGGCTGGGTTTTCCGGTTGGAGTCCGTCCATCATCGGGTTTCCGAGATTGTAAGCGGGAATTCCCAGCTTTTGTAAAGTCTCGGCGGTTAGCGCGTCCCTGGCAAAAACGGCGCGACAGCGCGATCGAGTCATCAACCAGCGCTCCCAAGGCAAATAAACCGATCGCGGGCAACCCCACCAACCAAAGACCCTGGATTTGCGAGCCAGAGGCCCGTCCTCGTCCCGCAAATAATATTCGGACTTTGCCGTACCCACAAAGGCGTAGGTCGCGCCGCTGAGCCAAGCAAACAGCAGCGGTACAATATCCCCGCAGGCTAAAATAACGCCCTCTTGATTCCCCGACTGTTGTTGCGATCGCACCCAAGCGCGGATGGCTTTAAACTGAGCTATGGTCAACTGAATCAGACCGCCTTTGACATCGCGCAAAAATTCCCTTCCGTCCATGTAAATAAAGCCACCCGAAGGCATCCGCTGCACCGGGCCTATGATGCGGGCGTTTTCTAGTTGAGCGAAAGCTTGCCCTTCGCCCACTAGCGGAAACACGGCTACTTCTGGCGGGTGCGGGTGCTGTTGTAGTTCCTGCAAGATGCGAAGGGCGATCGCGTCTTCTCCGTGGCCGTTACTGAGGCAAAGTATTTTCAATCCCAAATCTCTCAAAAACTGTCTCTGAATATATAGAAGCAAGATTAGCCGCAGGATGCAAGGTGGTATAGCCGGATGTTGAAGTAAGTGGAGCCACGATCGCACGAGGCCGGGACTTTTTGGTAAAATAGCAGATGAAACTCCTATTTTAGAGGTTAAATCGGATGGTACAAATCCTGCCAAAATCTTTGACACTCCAAGAGTTTCTTAAGTTGCCAGAAACCAAACCAGCCAGCGAGTACATTGACGGTGCAATCATTCAAAAACCGATGCCTCAAGGAGAACATAGTGTCATTCAAGGCGAGTTGACAAGTGCTGCTAATGCTACTCTCAAACCTCAAAAGGTAGCGCGAGCATTTCCAGAACTACGGTGCATTTTTGGCGGTCGAGCGATCGTTCCAGACGTGACTGTATTCACTTGGGAGCGCATTCCCCGTAAAGAAAATGGTGGTGTGGCAAATGTGTTTGCGATCGCCCCGGATTGGACAATTGAAATCCTCTCCCCCGACCAAAACCAAACTAAAGTTACTAAAAATATTTTACATTTTCTCAAACACGGAACTCAAATGGGTTGGTTAATCGATCCAGAGGAGCAGTCGGTTTTGGTATATCGGCCGACTCAATCAACGGAGGTGTTTGACGAACCGGAACAGTTATTGCCCATGCCATTTTTTGTCAGGGAATTGCAACTGAAATTAGGAGATTTATTTGGTTGGCTCTTAGAGTGAAACAACAGAATATTAGAATAGAAGAGCATAGCCTTTCTCAGAAAAATGAGGTACCCGACTTGTATAGGGCATAGGGCCTAGGGCCTAGGGCCTAGGGCCTAGGGCTTAGGGCATGGGAACCAATAACTAATGACTACTGACTGCTGACTAATGACTACTGACCATCGATATATTGCTTTAAAGTATTCCGAATTTGTTTGAGCTGAAATCCCTTAGCAAGTTGGCGCAGCTTCGAGACAAACGGCACTAAATTAGGCTCTAAACTCTCCAGCTTAGCACTCTCCTCAAAAATTTCTTCAATGTCGCCCATAGCTGCGAGTTTCAAAAGTTTTGCTACCGACTCAGAAGCCGCAGGTAACAGAGAAGAATAAGCAGGAAAATCACATTCTGGTGACAAACTGGGAGTTTTGCGCTTTTTGTTTTCCGAAGATTCCCCGTAAATCCATTCTAGTCCCAAGTGCACGCGTAACTGTTCCAAAAAGTGATTTGCTTCGATCGGCTTGGGAAGAAAAGCATCGCACCCTGCGAGGATGCTATCTTGCTGCGTAGCCTTGAAAACGCTAGCTGACATAGCGATTAAGACGACATCTTTTAATTCCGGCAACTGCCGCAGTTTTCTTGCAGTTTCTAAGCCATCCATTACAGGCATCCGCAAGTCGATTAAAACCACATCCGGTTGAAATTCAACTGTTTTGCAGAGGCATTCTTGACCGTTTTGGACTGCTGCCACTTCAAATCCCAAACGCCCCAGCAGCCTGCACAACAAATCGCGATTCTGTTGATTGTTATCCACGATCAGCACTTTCCGCTTGTTGCCGACAAAACCTACAAGCCAGCGTTTTTCCTGCAAAGGAGACACCTCCAAGTACCGTTTAGCTGCTGGCACTTCTAAATCCACCCAAAAAGTGCTGCCTTTTCCCAAAGTGCTGTGGACGCGAATTTCGGTACCCATTAGTTTCGCTAATTTCTGGCTAATCGAGAGTCCGAGACCTGTACCTTCAACAAATGTATTGCCTCCTACTTGGTGGAATGGCAAAAATATTTCTTCTAACTTGCTTCCTTCTATTCCAGTGCCGGTATCCTCGACTTGAAAGCGGATTTTTAAAGCGTGTTTGGCTGCGATCGCATTGTGAGCGAAGCGCATATAATTTTCTTTCAGTTCCGAACTCAAAGTCGAGAGCTCATAATTTTCTCCTTGCCCTCGACTCCAGGCCCCTGTGCCGACATAGCCGACTTTGAAAGTCACACCCCCGCTGTTAGTAAATTTAACGGCATTGCTGAGTAAATTTATGAGAATTTGGCGCAATCTTTTTGGATCGACACGAACGCAGCTAGGCAGGGGAGATACTTGTTCGTAATTGAAGAAAATTTCTTTTTGAGAGGCCCGCATCTGAAAGAGATCGGCAATGTTTTTCGTGAAATTTAGAAAATTTAACTCTTCCGGGTAGAGTTCCATTTTTCTAGCTTCGATTTTGGAAAGGTCTAAAACATCGTCGATTAACATCAGTAGGTGTTGACCGCACTGTTGAATATTGCTGAGACTTTCTTGGTGATCTGAGCTTAAGTCTTTGTCGGTTTTAAGGATTTGAGTGTAACCTAAAACGCCGTTTAAAGGCGTGCGTAGTTCGTGGCTCATGTTGGCGAGAAATTCGCTTTTGGCGCGGTTGGCGCTTTCTGCGGCTTCTTTGGCTTGTTGGAGGGCGGATTCTGCAAGTTTGCGCTCGACAATTTCCGTTTGTGCTTGTTGAAATAGCGTCGATTGCTGGATTGCGATCGCCAATTGCACGCACAATTGCCGGAGGGATTCTATTTCTGAGGAATCCCAGGGACGGGGGCCGCTGCAATCCTGGGCGATCAGCAGTCCCCAGAGTTGATTTTCGGCGGTCTGTTCGGTCTGGGAAATGCTTTCTCGTGCTTTTAAAATCGGCACTATTAAGTTAGCTTTTACTTCAAATCCTTCGAGAAATTTCATGTGGCATTCCGTCAAATTTTCCCGGTAAATATCTTCCATAGATCTAATAAAGCCTTGCTGATAAATATCAACAAATTTTTCTCTAAAACAGCCATCAATGTTGTTAAAATTTCGCAGCGAAATTCTATCTTTTGCCACGGATTCCACAACGACAAAGCCGCTCCAGTCGGGATTAAAACGGTAAATAACTGTGCGGTCTGTTTGCAAAAAATGCCGTACTTCTTCGACAGCAGTTGTCAGGACTTCTTCTAAATTTAGGGAGGAGCGAATGCGATCGAGCATGGCAACTACTAGCCGTTCTCGCCTTAATTGCTGCTGCAGGGCCATCTCCGCTTGTTTGCGTTCGGTGATGTCGGTAATTACTCCCACTAACCCGATTAAATGACCAGTTTCATCTTTAATGCCGTCGGCGCGAAATAAAGTTGTTACCAGTTCGTTGCTTCTAGTGTTAATTTTGAGTTCGCCTTGCCAAGATTTGCCTTTACGGATCGTTTTAAACATTTCTCGCAGCACTTTAGTTTGGGGGTAAATTGCTGTTAATCCGCCTGCTGTGTTTAGTTCTTCTGCGGTGTAGCCGTACTGTTGAACAAAGGCTTGATTGTGGTATATCGATCGCCCTGTCAAGTCAGCAATGCCGATCGCATCACTGGTGCTTTCAACCGCTTGAGTAACTCGCAGCAAATCTAATTCTGCTTGTTTGCGATCGCTAATATCAGTAAGAGTGCCGATATAGCCTTTAATTTCCTGCTTGTCTCCGATTTCGGCAATTGCCTGACCTATTACCCAAATTACCCGACCGTCTGGACGCTGAAAGCGGTATTCTGATTTAAAAGGAATTTTCTCAATAATTGCTTGATGCCATTCATTTTTTACCCGCTCCGCATCATCGGGATGTAGGGCATTCATCCAGCCATTTTGGGCGGCTAATTCTGCGTTTAATCCCGTGATTTCGCTCCACCGCTGATTCACATAAAGGCACTTTCCCAACGTGTCGGTGTGGAATATACAAACTGGCGATGCTTCTGCTAAAGTTTGGTAGCGACGCTGGCTCGCTCGCAGTGCTGATTCTACCTGTTTTCTATTAGTGATATCGCGGACTATAGAAATGATTTCGCCACCGACAAGCCTTGTCAGCGACAATTCTTGAGGGAACTTAGTACCGTCGCGGTGCTGACCGCTCACTTCTATATTGCAGTACCCTTTTTGCAGGAGCATCGGCATTATTTGTAGTTCCAAAAAAACACTTTCTGCTTTGCTGTAGAGCATTTCCCATTTCTTCCCATACAGTTGGCTAGTGCTAGCCAATCCGTACATTTTGAGGTAAGCGTCGTTTGAATAAATACATTCTTTATTTTTATTGAAAATGGCTATACCGTCATAAGCAGCGGCCATTGCTACTGCTTGTCGCTGAAGTTTGGACTCTGCTTGTTTACGAGATGTAATATCGTGACCGACTGAGTAGATTAAACCTTCTTCGCTAAATGGCGATGCCGTCCACAGCAGGTATTTGTAAGAACCGTCTTTGCAGATATAGCGGTTTTCAAAGGAGATACTGGAGGTACCGGCTATTAGTTTTGCCCCTTCGGCTGCGGTGGATTTTCGATCGTCTGGATGAACAAATTCGATCATCGGCTTGGCAAAAAGTTCAGCACTACTGTAGCCCAGGGCATTAGACCAAGCCGGGTTTAATCGTCTAAAATAGCCGTCAAAACCGACAATACAAAGCAAGTCTAAGGAAATCGTAAAAAAGCGATCGCGCTCTGTTTGTGCCTGCTTTAATTCAGTGATATCCATCACTAAACCGTCCCAGAGAATATCGCCTTCGCTCCCAGGTTTGGTCTCATTATTGAGCCTTTCTGGCCTCGCAGCTCCTTGCAGCCACTTAACTTTTCCAGATGGCAAAGTCTGTCGCCACTGCTGCTGCCAAGGTTCCAGCGTAGTGGCTGAAATTGCGATGGATGCTTTTAAATCTAAGAGGTCGTCTGAATGAATTCCGCTGAAAATCAGGTCCGCATTTTGCTCGATTGCTTCTGCCTCTAATTCGTAGAGTTGCCTGCTGCCTGAAGAGATGTAGGGGAAAGACATTTTTCCAGTTGCTGACATTCGTAATTGATAAATTGTTCCCGGCAGGTTAGCTACCAATTTTTGAAAGCGAGCTTCGCTTTGTTCCAGGGCTTTTTGTTGCTGTCTGTATTCTGTAAAATCTCTAATTGTACCCACTATTACTTTACTGCCGTCTGCTATTTTGAAGACGCTTTTTTTTGTAGAAATTATGTGTTCTTTGCCGGCAGAGTCTGTAAAATTTTCTTCGGTTTCCAAGCAGACACCCGTTGTCAATACTTCTTCATCTTTTGTCCAAAAAACAGCAGCTTCTGATTGGGGAAAAAAGTCATAATCTGATTTGCCGATCAGTTCTTGCCGCGATTTGCCGACCAACTGACAAAAAGCATCATTTAATATCATCCAGCGGTGTTGCTCGTCTTTGACAAAAATTGGGTCTGGCGTAGCATTTATGGTGTGGTTTAAAAATTCTTCTGACGCTTTCAGTTTGGCTTCGTAGCGGTAGCGATCGCTCACGTCCAACACTACTTCGATGATCCGGTCGATAGACCCGTCCCGGCGGCGGATGCAGCGCAGGGAAACTCGCGTGTAAACTATTTCGCCGTCTTTTCTGAGCCACCTTTTGTCTAAGATGTAACCGTCGATCCTACCTGCTAACATCTGAGAAATTTTTTCAAAATTGGCATCCACATCCTCTGGATGAGTCAACTCTAGCCAATTCTTTTGCACGAGTTCGTAGCGCTCATAGCCAAGCAAATTGCACAGCGCATCGTTAACTTCTATCCAATTGCAATTTTGAGGAATTTCGCTGTCAATAATTGGAGCGATGATGGCAATGCCAATCAAGGAATTTTCCACCACCGAGCGATATTTTTCTTCACTTTTTCGCAAAGCATCTTGACTGTTCTGGCGTTCTATGGCGTAACGGAGCGATCGAATTAACAGTTCGCTGTCGATTTTTCTCTTTACCAAATAATCCTGTACGCCGACCGAAATCAACCGCAGGGCAAGTTCTTCGTCGTTTTGGGCGGTCAGAACTACGATCGGCACATTTACCCCGTACTCTTGTACCCGAGCCACCGTCTCGATTCCCAGACTATCTGGCAGTGAAAGGTCTAATAAAATTATGTCAAAAGTTTCTTGATTCAATCGCTGCTGCGCTTCGCTAAGGCGCTCTACTTTCGTCAGCACTATACGCTGCGCGCCGCCAATTTCTGACAGCAAATCTTCAATAAGCTCAGCTTCCTGAGGGTTGTCTTCTACTAACAGAACTTTAAAGCAGATAGGAGGCAAAGCTAAGTTAAAAACTGCTTTCATAATATTTATCAATCAAAAAAATGTTAAACTAACTTAACTTTCACCTTTGATTTCCGGGACCGTTATTCACCACCTACACATACATTGGGGGTCAGATTGCGGTGTGAGCGAGCGCTACAAAAATTGTCTTTAAGACTTATAATTATATCACGCACTAACTAGAGTGTCAACGCGAAACAATTTTGATTCTAACCTGCAAATTATACCCTTTTAAAAAAAGAATGCAACTGTAGGCTCGTGTTCCCAACCCCAATAGTCACAGTTCTTCCCAATTATTCAATTCTGTAATCTCAAATCTAAAATAGTATTAACTTCTACCTTCTGTCTTTAAATATAAGATTTAATATAGCTTTCGCTGCCTTCTAGCTTCTACCTTCTGTCGAAAGGATGCCTCAATTAAGCCAGAGTAAAGTAAAAAGTTGAACCCTGCTCCGGTTCTGATTCCACCCAGATACATCCGCCGTGAAGTTCCACAATCTTTTGACAAATTGCTAAACCAATACCTGTCCCCGAATATTCTCTTTGAGTATGCAAGCGCTGAAAAATTTGAAAGATACGTTTTTGATGCTGGGGAGCAATCCCAATTCCATTATCTGAGACAGAAATGAACCAGTTTTTCTCCTGTTTGCAAGCGGTAATATGAACCACAGGCGGTGCATCGTGGCGATATTTAATCGCATTGCTGACTAAATTTTGAAATAGCTGTACGAGTTGAGAAATATCCCCCATTACCGCTGGTAATTCGCTGTAGGTGACAATGGCCTGAGTCTCGCCGATCGCCCCTTGCAGGTTCGCGAGTGCTTGCTCGACTGCGTGATTGCAATCTGTCAGTGTAAAAGGTTTCCGACTCCGGCCAACTCGTGAATATTCGAGTAAATCGTCAATTAAATTTTGCATTCTCGTGCAGCCCTGAACGATATTGCCGATAAACTTACTACCTTGGCTGTCGAGTTGGTCTTTGTAGCGTTTTTCTAAAAGTTGAGCGTAACTGGCAATGGTTGCTAAAGGCGCTTGCAAGTCATGAGAAGCCACATAAGCAAATTGTTCTAGTTCTGCATTTGAACGTGCTAATTCTTGGTTAGATTTTAATAAAGCCGATTCGGCGCGCTGGCGGTGCGATATCTCTTGTTGGAGTACCAAATTTTGCTCTTGCAGAGCTTTTTCCACCGCGCGACGGGTGCGGATTTCTTGTTGCAGGATGTGGTTTTTTTCCTGAAGTGTTTTTTCTACAGCTAAGCGGCTGGTGATTTCTTCTTGCAGCAGCACATTTTGTTCTTTTAGCTGCTTTTGTAAATTCCGAAGGCTGAGGTGACTTTCGATGCGGGCGAGCACTTCTTCAAACTGAAATGGCTTGCTGATATAGTCAACACCTCCCACAGCAAATGCGTTTACTTTGTCGAAAACTTCATCTTTGGCGCTGATAAAAATTACTGGTATTTCGCGAGTTTTAGGTTCTAATTTCAAGTGCTGACAAACTTCGTAGCCGTTCATTTCCGGCATCATTATATCGAGCAAAATCAAATCTGGTGGATTAGAATTGCAGGCTCTCAGAGCCATTTTTCCGTTAATCACGCAGCGGGGGGTGTACCCCCTCTGAGTCAACATCGTAGACAACAGACGCAGGTTTTCTGGTGTATCGTCTACTACTAAAATGTTTCCTAACGGCGTTCCAGGTTGGTGATTGTTCATTGATTATTACCCAGTTCCTGTTTTATTCACAAAAGATGTTTGCAGCTATCTATTCTATTTTATTTAGGATTTACGAAAAACACGCGGTTTTGAGTAGGAATATGAGAAAAAAAACGAGAAATCTGCTCATAAACCGGGTGTTTAGCAGTTTGTGCACAAGCAAGTCCTGTTATTGTTCGTTTACAAACCCTCAAATCCCCAGCAGCAGAGTCAGAACATTATTGTCCCAAGCCAATCCTTTGTCTAAAACTTTAAATCCCGCGACTTTGCACATAGCTTCTAAAGCAGTAGCTGTAGGCAGCCACCAGCACGCAGCAAAATTGTTCATGTCAAAAACTGCTTTTTCAGTTATCCCTATAAGTGGGTTATTGTTGATGTATAGCTGCCAATAAGCTGTTAAAATAGCTCGTTCTGCGTCATCCAAAGCGGGAATAAACATTACTCCCGAAGCTGGAATTTGATAGCGTCCCAACTCATTTTCTATCACTTCTTGGGTAATAGCGGAAGTGAAAACTAAATGCTCGCGAGTTATCTGACGCAAAGCCACTAAAATCTGCAACGGATGGGGGTGATGGTACAAAACTCCTGCACAGTGAACTACATCGTAAGGCTCGCCAATATCTGCAAGCTGAATCTGAGTGATATCTTGATTGATACAGTGATAATTAGCAATATTTAAACTTGTCATGCGATCGCGAAAATCTTGCCACCAGTGCATGGATGCCGGCATGGCATCAATCATTGTCAGAGAAACTGCACCGTATTTGCTAGCTACAGATACTTTTTCGCTGACAGTTCCCCACCAGCCACCGACATCTGCAAAAGTCTTGCCTTTGGCAACTCGGGCAATGTAGCGATCGCGAATATCCTTAGCTTCTAACTCTAATAATATACTCGATTCCTCTGTTTGACGCTGTTTTTCTAAAATCTCCTCTAATTTTTGGGATGTTTCGGGATCTTTTGGTCTAATCTCTAATACCATCAAGTACAACATGATCGCTTCGTTAAGCCGATCGCTCTCAGCAAACTTTTGGGCGATTTCGCAGTAAAATTCAGGAGCGTGCAGCGGCTGCATTTCGTGGTGATAGTAGCTAGTTGCTACATCTGAATCTACCGGAGTTCTTTTAATGAGAGCCTTACCTAACTTCATGTAAATTTCCGGTAGAGACGGCTCGATTTTAAGCGCACCAAGGTAGGCGGAAACAGCCTCATTCCATTCGTGACTTTCAATCAAAGCATCGCCTAAATTGTAATAAGACCAAGAAATACGGGGATTAAGTTCAATAGCACGTTGATAAGCTGTAGCGGCAGCTTTCCACTGTTGAGTTTTTAACAGCACTTCTCCTAAATTGTGGTAAGTCCAAGAGAATTCTGGATTGAGTGCGATAGCCCGCCGATAAGCGAATGTTGCTGGAGAAAATTTCTGAAGCTTAACTAAAGTCAAAGCTAAGTTATAATGAGACCAAAATAAATCTGAATGGAGTGCGATCGCCCGTTCGTATGCAGCCTCAGCTTCCGACCATTTTTCTAGTTTAACAAGAGCATCCCCTAACTGGTGAAAAGCTGAGGAAAAATTCGGATCTAATTCAGTAGCGCGCTGGTAAGCTGCGGCGGATTCTGACCATTGTTCTAATCGATCGCAAGCTGCACCAATGCTGTAGTAAGCTCCAGAAAAATTCGGATTTATTTCAACACTTGTGCGATAACATCTCGCGGCTTCTTGCCATTTTTCTAACTTGAGCATAACGCTGCCTAAGTTGTAGTATGACCAAAAAGAATTGGGATTTAACTCAATACTTTCCCGGTAGGCTGCCTCCGCTTCGCGCCAGAGTTCCTTGGCTTGCAAAACATTGCCTAATTGGTAATGAAACTCCGAAATATCCGGCTGGAGTTGAATAGCTTTGCGGTAGTGAACAATAGCTTCGTCCCACTGTTTCAGCTCGCTAGCAGCTTCGGCTATCTTACAATAAGCTTCGCAAAAGCTCGGGTTTAAAAAAATGGTGCGGTGGTAACAAACTAGCGCTTTTTTGAGCTTATTTTGGGCAAGCAATGTATTACCCAAATCAAGATATTCTTCCGCTCTTTCTATTGGTTCCACGATGAGTGCTTGATACCAACAGTCTGTCGCTTCCTCAGCTTGACCAACTTGGGTAAATATCCGGCTCAAATTACGGTAAAATCCTGCAAAGTCCGGTTGGATAGAGATAGCTTTTTGATAACAGCCGATCGCCTCTTGCCACTGTTCCAATGTAGCGCAAAGAGTGCCGAGGTTAGCAAAAGCTTCGGCAAAATCGGGTTGCAGGGCGATCGCAACTTTATACCAATACCTTGCGTCTTCTAGTTTACCCTGAGCTTGCAGCGCTTTCCCCAATGTCTTGCAAGTCTCTGCAGAATTGGGTTCAGATGCCAAAACTTGTTGGCAAAGTGCGATCGCCCGATCGAAGTTCCCTGTAGCCAAATAAATTTCTGCTTGCTGCTGGAAATTTACTTGCACTGTTTCTGAATTCATTTTTTATTTTCCTTTTGAGTAATCATTCCCTGTAAGATTATATGCTACAAATTGCCAAATTTCAAGTTTCTGTAAGTAGAGCTAGCGAGCTGAGAATAGTGCTGAATGTTCGCGACATTAATATAAACTAGACAAGAATAGGTTAACAGCGAGCTAAATAATATAATGTCAACAGTCAATCGAACACCGCTAATCAGCGTAATTATACCAGCATATAATGGCGATCGCTACATCGTACAAGCGGTGGAGAGCGCGCTGTGCCAAACTTTTACTGATTTAGAGATTATTGTTGTAGATGACGGTTCGACAGATAGCACGCAGCAAGTATTGCAGTCTTATTTTGACAGAATTCGCTACATATATCAGGAAAATCAAGGAGTAGGAGTTGCCCGAAATCTCGCTTGTCAGCTAGCGCAAGGCGAGTTTTTGGCATTTCTAGATGCCGATGACTATTTCCTACCATCCAAGCTAGAAAAACAACTAGCTTGTTTTGACGCTGACCCCACCTTAGATATGGTGCAAACAGGTTGGCTGATCGTCGATGAAACCGGGCGAGAGATTTCTGCTGTCAAGCCTTGGCAGCAAGCGTCTAAATTAGATTTAGAAAGCTTTATTCTCTATAAATGCGTGCGACCTAGTGCGATGATGCTGCGCCGAAAGTGGTGGAAAAAATTGGGCGGTTTCGATTCTCAGTTTCCACTAGCAGAAGACTTAGACTTTGCCTTGCGTTTAGCTTTAAAGGGGTGCAAAGCAGTTTGGTTAGAAGAGACACTTACCTGTTATCGCCAGCACAATTCTAATCTCATGTCAAGCGGTTTTAGGCTAATGAGGAATATAGAAATTGTGATGAAACAATTCTTCGATAGACCCGATTTGCCTCAGTCAATCCGGCAGTTAAAAAATCCAGAACGCTATCAATGCTTAAAGTGGCTGGCCTGGCGGATGTATCGCGACGGTCATCTAGCAGAGATGGCACAGTGTTTAGAAGAGTCATTACAATGTACGCCTTTTTCGCCCACAAAAACAGTCTTGAATTGGCTGGAAAGTTTTCAGATGGCTTCTGAAGAATATGGTGAAAATTTTGACGCTTATTCGCTGAGTAAGTTAGCGGAATGGCAAGAGATAATTTTGATGGTGATGACTAATCCACCCCAATCTCAACAGAGTTCTATTCCCACACCTTCAAAAGCGCAAGCCCACATTCTACTCTACAACACGGACGATCCGGGCGTGGGAGGATTAGCGCAGTACAATCATGCCATTCTTTGTCAGTTAGCCCTATTAGGCTATCGAGTCACTTGCGTGCAAACCAAACATTCTAGCCCCTTGCTTAAGCGAGAACGAGAGTTAGGCATAGAGCATTTGTGGCTAGATTTTAGCGGCCATAAAGATTTACAGCGGGTGTTAAGAAATACTCAGGATGCACGAGAGCTTTTTGCTAGTAATCAACCGGATATGATTATTTTTAGCGATGGTTGGCCCTTTTCCAATTTTGCTGCTAAACAGGTAGTTATTGAAATGGGAATACCATACATGATGGTGATTGGGTTAGTTATGCCAGAACACGCAACTTTTGCCTGCGGGGATGTAGTTCCTTATGTAGAAGGAGCGCTCTACCACTGCCTGCAAGCTAGAGCCTTGATTGTTGGCGCTTACGAACATTTGAATTTATTGTACCAACATTTCAAGTTGCCAAAGGAGCGAGGACAAGTGATTTACTTGGGGCGTTCTTCCAAATATTTTGCACATCCTAATGCTGCGGCTCGTCAACGCCTGCGACAAGAAATAGAAATTCCTGAAGATGCGATTGTCTGTTTCACATCTGCTCGATTGGCCTCGATTAAAGGGCATCGATATCAGATCGAAGCAATCAAGCAGTTGCAGCATTCTCCTGTGTGGTCTAAACTGTATTTTGTGTGGGCAGGAACTGGTGAGGGAAGCGCTGACAATGTAGAAATAGAATTGAGGGAAACTATTAAAGAGTTAGGGGTGAGCGATCGCGTGAAGGCGATCGGACAGCGCTGGGATATCCTAGATTGGCTGGATGCTAGCGACATATTCATTTTGACTTCTCTGGCAGATGCAGCGCCTTCTCTGGCAGTCATGGAAGCGATGGCTAAGGGATTGCCGGTAGTTGCAACGGCTGTGGGCGGCATTCCTGAAGGGCTTGGCGATACTGGGAAATTGTTGCCCGATCCGAATACCGATCCAGAGGGAACCGCGAGGGAATTGGCGAAAACTGTAGAAGCTTGGGCGATGAATCCAGAATTACGGCATCACATCGGTCAAGCTTGCAAGCAGCGGGCGGAGCAAGTGTTTAAAGAGGAACGGATGTTGGCAGAGTCGATTGAGGCGATCGAAAAAGCTTTAGTTTGCGATGATCGCCAAACAGATCCATTTGTTACTCAAAACAAGGTGCAGAGGTCAATGGCGAAAATAGAAAGCCTGGTCAACTACAGCTCTTTAGTATGGAATGCTTGGCAGGCTTACTGTCAAGAAGATCTAAGCGGAATGCAGAAGTCGCTTCAAGAATCTTTGAAGTACACACCTTTTTTGACTACAGAAACGCTATTAAACTGGGTAGAATATTTTGGCACTTTTTCGTCAGCTAAAGGGCATAATTTAGATACATATTCTCTAATTAATTCAGTAGAATGGCAACAATTAGTCGAGGAAGTACAGGGGATTGAATCTGTATTTTCTGCACGCTAAAATACCAGATTTTTATTTTAAATTCGGATGGCTGTCAGCAGTAGAATTGCATCGGCCTTCTGCCTGACCTCCGTTACCTCCGTTTCAGAATCCGTTCCCGAACCCTTCCTTATCACCGATAAAATTCATGTCAATAGCAAATCCGACACCGCGAGTAAGTGTAATTATTCCAGCATATAATGGCGATCGCTACATCGTGCAAGCGGTAGAAAGCGTCATCAGCCAAACCTATAAAAACTGGGAAATTATCGTCGTAGACGACGGCTCAACCGACGACACCCGCCAAGCATTGCAGCCTTATTTTGACAAAATTCGCTATGTTTATCAGGAAAACCAAGGAGTAGCTGCCGCTAGAAACCGAGGAATTCAGGAATCCCAATGTGAATTAATTGCTTTTTTAGATCAAGATGACTTTTTCTTGTCCGATAAGTTAGCTGGACAAGTTGCGTTATTTAACGCTCAGCCATCACTAGGAATTGTTAATAGTGGCTGGCGAATGGTTAAAGAGCAAGGCGAAAGTATTTTCGATGTCACACCCTGGGAATACTTGCCTCAGCTAGACTTAAAAACCTGGATTGTTTATATGCCCCTACTTCCCAGCGCGATGATGTTTTCGCGGCAGTGGCTGGAACGAGTCGGTGGCTTTGATTCTCAGTATGATTCAGTAGATGATGCCGACTTAATCTTGCGTTTAGCACTATCTGGTTGCGAAGCTGCTTGGTTGCCTCAAGTGACAGTATGCTACCGCCAGCACGGGCAAAATGTCTCCATCCAGAGAGCGCTAAAACAGGCCAACCTTTGTATTAAATTAAAGCAAAATTTCTTCAGTAGAGCCGACTTGCCAGAGGACATCCGCCAATTAGAAAAGCAGGCTTTTTATGAAGCTCTGACATGGATGGCGTGGCAACTTTACTACAGCGGCTATCCGGCAGAAATGACGGAGTATTTGCAAAAATCTTTAGATTATACCCCCTCCTCGCTGACAGCAACTATAATAGATTGGGTAAAGCGCCTTATGGGAATTTCTAACACCTACGGCTGCCCAATTGATGGCATGTCTCTCAGAAAAATACCCGAATGGAAACAGTTAATGGCTAGTATCATTCCTCCCAAAAAAGTGCGCGTCAGTGTCATCATCCCGGTTTACAACAGCGATAGCTACATTGTCAAATCCGTAGAGAGTGTTCTGGGCCAGACTTATCAAAACTGGGAAATTATCGTCGTAGACGACGGTTCTACTGACAACACTCGCCAAGTTTTATCACCTTACCTCGATTTAATTCAATACATCTATCAAGATAACCAAGGAGCAGCAATTGCTCGAAATAGTGCTTGCAAGTTAGCAAAAGGGGAATTTTTAGCTTTTCTAGATGCTGACGACTTCTTCTTACCAGAAAAACTAGAAAAACAAGTAGCTTGCTTTGACGCTGACCCCACCTTGGATTTGGTGCAAACAGGTTGGGTTATTGTTGACAAAAATGACGAAGGCATATATGGAGTAAAGCCTTGGGAAGAAGCACCAAAATTAGATTTAGAAGCCTTTGTTTTGTACAAATCAGTGCGTCCCAGCGCCATGATGCTGCGGCGAGAGTGGTGGGAACGCTTGGGCGGTTTCGATCATCGCTTGCCGCCAACCGAAGATTTAGATTTTGTGCTACGTTTAGCTTTAAAAGGCTGCAAGTCAGTTTGGTTAAAAGAGATATTAACCTGCTATCGTCAGCACGACAGCAATATCATGTCTAACGGCTCCAAATTAATGAAAAATACGGAAATTTTGATGGAGCAATTTTTCGCCCGGCCAGATTTGCCTCAGCACATCCGCGACTTGAAACGTGTGGAACGCTACAAGTGTTTAGTATGGATAGCATGGCGGATGTACCGCGACGGATATTTGCCAGAAATGGTCGAAAGTCTAGAAAAATCTCTGTATTACACTCGTTTGACAGGCACTGAAACTGTTTTTAATTGGCTGGAAACTTTTAAGGGGGTTTCGGAACAGTACGGCTACAACTTTGATGCCTATGCCTTAACCAATTTACAGGAATGGCAAGACATAGTGGCGATCGCAGCGAACAATCCTTATCAGTTTCAATCGGCTCCCAGTTCGACTTCTCGGCAGCCAACAAAGCACGTACTCCTGTACACAGAAGACTCAGGAGTCGGCGGATTGGCTCAGTTTAACCACTCGCTGATGTGTAAATTAGCTGCCGATGGCTACCGAGTTACCAGCGTTCAAAGTCAAGCTTCTAATCCTTTAATTACCGAACAAAAACAGCTAGGTATCGAACATATTTGGCTAGAGTTCGACACAATGAAAGAATTTTTGCGAATAGCTTACAATTTGGATGATGCTCAAAAGATTTACGCCCAGGCTCGACCGGATTTAATTATATTTAGTGACGGCTGGCCGATGGCTAACTTTGCCGCCAAACAAGTTGCGATCGAGCAAAATATACCGTACATAATCAGTCTGGGTTATATCAATCGCAATTATGAAACCTTCGATCGCGGGGATCAAATTCCCTATTTCGATGCAGTTGCCTACCAGTACATGGTAGCGAAAGCCGCCGTAGCAGTTTCCCACGAGAATTTAAACTTGTTCCAAAGTCTATTTAAAGCACGTCTAGAACGGGGGAAAGTAATCTATTACGGCAGGCCAAATAGTTATTTTGAGCCACCGAATCTTTCCACTCGCCAACGCCTGCGTCAAGAACAAGGAATCCCCGAAAATGCTGTCGTTTGTTTTACGGCGGCGAGATTGACTCCAATTAAAGGATATCAGTATCAATTGCAGGCGATCGCCCAATTGAAAAATCGTCCAATTTGGCCCCAAATTTACTTTGTTTGGGCAGGGCCGGGGTCTACTACTCACGACAATATGGAACCTGAATTAAGAGCAACTGTGAGCAAATTGGGAGTAGAAGAACAGGTTAAATTCTTAGGACAGCGCTGGGATATTGCCGATTGGCTCGACGCCAGCGATATCTTTATTTTATCTTCCCAAGCTGAGGGAATGCCGCTAGCAATTATGGAAGCAATGGCAAAAGGATTGCCCGTAATTGCCACAGCAGTCAGCGGGATTCCTGAAGAATTGGGAGATACGGGAAAATTGCTCCCCGATCCTACAATCGACCCAGAAGGAACAGTAAAAGAGTTGGTACAAACGGTGGAAATATGGGCAGAAAATCCCGAATCGCGCAGACTTGCAGGACAAGCGTGCAAAGCGCGAGCCCAAGAACTATTCAAAGAAGAACGGATGCTTCGGGAGTATGGAGAAATAATTGAACAGGCATTTGTAAGTGACGATGAGAGCGACAGTTTATCTATTAGTCCGAAACTCCAAAAGCAGGTACAGCAAGTGGATAGCTTGGTGAAATACTATTATTTAGTGTGGAAAGCTTGGGATGCTTACAATCGGGGAGATATGTCCGAGATGGCGAGTAATTTGCAATCTGCTTGGGCCTGCACGCCTTATTTTACCACAGAAACTATCTTTGATTGGGTGAAAAATTTTGGTATTTTTGCAGCAGAAAAAGGAGTTCCGTTCGATACCAACGAGCTGATCAACTCCCGCTCGTGGCAACAAGTGCTAGAATCAATACAGGGTTTTGAAGTGTTTTCATCTGTCCGTTAAAACAGAGCTCTTGCAGCATTCTTAGGAACGGGCAAAATGCCCATTCCACCAAACATCAACCAAACAAAAGATATGCAATTTACATTCAAGTTCCCACGTATTAATAAACTGCTGCCAATTTGTTTAGCTATTGTCACTGTTCTGTTAATAGCCTATTTGGGACAGCCAAGAGCGATCGCCCAAATGCGATCGAACGTTACAGTAGATTTTGGACAGCCAGCCACGGGTACAATTTCCATGAGCGGCATCCTGCACGGAATCGACACTGCAAAACCGCCGGATAGCTCGATCAAACCCTTGCAGCCCAAGCTTTGGCGGGCGGGGAGACTCGATATTTACGATCGAGTAATCGCCACCGGAGCCGAGTTTCAGTTAGTAGTTAGCGACTTGTGGGGCTACGGTAGCAATCCCAATGGCTGGCCCTATCAAAACTACCCCGCATGGGAAGCCTTCATCCGACAGTTAGCCCAGCAAAATAAAGGCAAAAAAATTATTTGGGATGTATGGAATGAGCCCGATTTAAAAAATCCGTTTTGGAATGGAAGCAGAGAACAATTCTTTGAAACCTACAAAAGGGCTTACAAAATTTTGCGAGAAGAATTGGGGCCGTCAGCAATGATTGGCGGGCCGAGCATTACCAAGTACAACAAAGGATATCTCGCCGCTTTTTTGGATTACTGCAAAGCGAACAAAGTTGAAGTAAACTTCCTCTCATGGCACGAACTCAACGATACCATGATCTTATTTGTTGACGACCATGTAATTGATGCTAAACGTAATTTTCAGCAAAGTCCCTCTTACAAGGAACTGAAATTGCAAAAAATTTACGTCAACGAAATTGTCGGGAACTTAGCGCAGTACCAGCCGGGGGAAATCTTAGGTTATTTGTATAACTTAGAGTATGCAAAAGCTGACGGTGCTTGCAGAGCTTGTTGGGAGAGTAAAGGGCCAAATAAAGTTAGCAATTGCTTCAACAATACGCTGAGTGGGATGGTCACGCCTAATACTTTTGAGCCAAGAGCAGCTTGGTGGACTTACAAAGCTTATGCTGAGGGAGTTAATTCGCGGGTGCGGAGTTGGTCAAATAACAATCGCCTTGTCGCTTTAGCCAGCAAATCAAATTCTGAAGGTAAAGCACAGATACTTTTAGGTTATTTCGATCCCAATTTTTCCTCAGCAACAACGGTAACATTAAACCTCGGAAATTTGGAGCAGCTAGGTATTCAAAGAGGTCAGAAAATAACTCTAAAATTAGAAAAAATTCCCAACAATCAAGAAGGAGTAGTGCAAAAGCTTGTCACCGTTAAAGAAGAAAGTTTGTCGGTGGGTAGCGGCAGCTTGGCTTATGTTATCCCTAATTTCAACGTTCACGAAGGCTACTTAGTGACGGTTAGCAAGTGAGCTAGCCATCCTATTGAATGGTGAACAACTTGTAGGGACACGACCGTGCCGTGTCCTTACAAATATATAGCCGTTTTCTTACAAATATATAGATTTTAGCTGGGATTATTCAAAGATTTTTGCACCGATTCCAACCACTCTCGGACTGTTTGATTTTCGGATTGTGGGTCGTAGTAACACCCTAATTCATCAAGGATGAATGCTTCTAAATCGGCTGGGGCGATCGGCATTTCTAGCAGTTGGCTGATCTCTTGCGATGCAGCTTCAACACTTGCGGGCGGTTCGCTGCTGCGGTAGTTGTTCACTACATCGCTGGGAGTGTCAGCTTCTAACGGCCAGTCTTGGTGAAAGTAGGAACTGAAAAATTGGGTTAAATGAGGAAATTGATTGATCATTGGGGATAGGCTGTGAGAATAAAGTATCCGGGAGGTAATTTGGCGCTGCGCTGGAGAACGATTTTCACGCCAGATGCTGAAGTTGCTTTCGATGCGCGGCGACGCAGAGTAATGCCAATTATTCTGTTGGCGTTGTAGTCGATCGTATAACGATTGCCTCGACTTTTCACCCAGGAGTCGATCGCACTTTGATTTCTGTTCATTGCTTCTGCAATAGCGGCTTCGGCGACGGAACGGTCAGTAAAGGAAGATGCTGCAGAAATTCTCGTTTCGCTGGCGAGTCGCTGGGCTAGTTGTGCTTCTGTTTTACCAACGTGTCTCTCTAAAGTGTGTCCTCCTGCTGATTCGTGAAAATCTAATCCACCGCCCGGTATGTTCGGAACAAAAGCTAGGGTGGTTGGTGGTATAGTTGAGCCTTCCGGTGCAACAACCGTGGCATAAACACCACATATTGGCGATTGGAATAATATAATTATTGAGGCGATCGCACACAGGATACCTAAAAACTTTTTTAGGTGATCGAGTTTATTTTTCATTGCTGTTGACTCTATTTCTTATATTTAGTATAGGTATTTGCTGTTCTTTTGTCTATTTCTTAATCTACTCTTAGTAAGTTAGAAATTGCGCTGTATTCAAATATACTGTCCGCAGTACCCACCCTACTGTTAGTTAGAAATTGCGCGCAGCATTCAAATACACGGTGCGGTCGCGCGCACCCTACAATTATTTATAATAGTTCGTGATTTCTGTGGTTTACAAAGCTTCACTCAGTATGAGAAAAAGTTAATAATTCTTTGAAGAAATCACTGATGATTGATGATAAATTAATTGATCATCTTTAAAAAATGAAAAAAATGCAAGTAGTTATCCTAGCAGGTGGTCTCGGTACTCGTCTCAGAGAAGAAACAGAGTTTCGTCCCAAACCCTTAGTTGAGGTGGGGGGACATCCGATTATTTGGCACATCATGAAGATCTATGCCCACTTCGGTTTCCAAAACTTTATTGTGTGCTTGGGCTATCGCGGCAACATGATCAAAGAATATTTCCTAAATTATGAAGCCATGAACAATGACTTTACTATCTGTCTGGGACGCCAAAATACCATCACTTATCACGAGGAACATCTCGAACAAGATTTTAATGTTACCCTGGCTGAAACTGGCGCGGCAAGCATGACAGGAGGGCGGGTAAAACGGATCGAAAAATATATCGATCGCGAGAATTTCATGGTGACATACGGCGATGGAGTAGCTGATGTCAATATTGACGCCTTGCTCGAATTTCACAAGTCTCACGGGAAGCTGGCAACTGTCACTACATTTCGCCCGATTTCTCGCTTTGGAATTTTGGATGTAGACAGCGATAGCCGCGTAGTTCAATTTTCGGAAAAACCTCAAGTTGACGGCTGGATCAGTGTTGGATATATGATATTCAACCGCCGGGTATTTGAGTATTTGGGGGGAGATGATTGTATTTTAGAACAAGAGCCGATGCAGCGTTTGGCCGCAGACGGACAGTTGATGGCTTACCGTCATGAGGGCTTCTTCTTTGCGATGGATACTTTTCGAGAGTACAAGTATTTAAACGAACTTTGGGATGAAGGAAAGGCTCCTTGGAAAGTGTGGTAATGAGTTAGTTGTTGCATTCTCAACAAGCCTTTTTTGAACGGGCAAAATGCCCGTTCCACAATAAAGTTACTCTTTGTGGAACAGGCATCTTGCCTGTTATTGAGAAGGGTACACAATGTGAGAAAATAAGTAGCGACACAGCGCTGCCGTCCCTACCTCTGCTATAAAATAATTATAAAGAATGAATTTTCAAGATATTCTTAGCAGCACAGAAACTTACCTACAAAAGTGCGTTGCACCCCACGCAGAAATTATCGACAGCGACTCGGAAGCGCTGAAAACAGCAGTTGCTGGATTAGAAAATCGATCGCTCTTAGCGTTGCGAGTTCCCCAAAAATGGGGCGGCGCTGAAATTGCACCGGAGATTTTTTACCAATATCAGGAATTGACGGCTCGATATTCCGGCGCTTTGTCTTTCCTACAAACTCAGCACCACAGCGCAACTGCTATGCTTGCCAACAGCGACAATGAAATGCTAAAAAGCAGATACTTGCCCGCGATCGCCCAAAAAGAGTTACGCTTGGGTATTGGGTTTTCGCATTTGAGGCGATCGGGCGATCCGGCCGTCACCGCAACTCCCACAAAAGCGGGGTATTTATTGTCAGGCAAAGTTCCTTGGGTAACAGGTTTTCGCTTGTTTCAAAAGTTTATTGTAGCGGCGGTACTTCCTGACGAACGCGCTGTTTTCGGTTTAGTGCCTTGTGCCAATATTGAACGAGAATCGGGTAAAATAGCTTTTAGCGAAATCATGCAGTTAATCGCGATGAACTCGACTAATACTGTGACAGCCACTCTCGATAAGTGGTTGCTGCATGAATCGGAAATAATTTCAGTTAAACCTGTCGGCTGGATTTCGGAAAACGACAGCAAAAATATACTGAATTTTGTTCCGGCTACTTTTGGCTGTATTCGAGCCGGATTGGATGTAATTGCAGCAGCGGCGGCTGCTAAGAATTCACTTTTTATAGCAGCAGCTTGCCAAAAACTAGAGCAAAAGCTCGATCGGCTAAAACAGAATTTCCCACAATCTCAACATAGCTCGAAAGCAGAACAATTAGCGCTGCGAGCTCAAGCCATTGATTTAGCGGTGCGTTGCGGGCACGCTGCGGTTGCAGTTTCTAGCGGTGCTGCTAACGGTGCGCTACACCCAGCCGGGAGAATTTATCGAGAAGCTTTGGTGTATACTGTTTCCGGGCAAACAAAAGATGTGATGGAAGCAACCCTCGATCGACTACTCGAATTTTAGATTTTAGATTTTAGATTTTAGATTGAGAGCGCAGATGGTCAAAAAATCAACCATGTTTAATAAAAAATAAATCTAGTTTACCTAATGATATCAAATCGCTTCGGCTCCGAATCATCCCTCTCTTCTCTAACTCTGCGCCCTCTGCGGTTAAATACTTCAAAAACAATCGCCAACGATATGACAAACCAATTAAACTTAAATAATCTCAAAACGATCGCCTACAGCCAAATTGTTGACTTAACCCATTCAATCCACCCAAATATTCCCATCTGGCCCGGAGATCCAGCCACAGAAATTGCAACAGTAGCTCAAATAGAAACAGACGGGTATTTCCTGCGAAAATTCTCAATGGGAGAACACAGCGGCACTCACATCAACGCACCCAACAGCTTTTATGCAGCAGGCGCCAGCATTGATAGTTATGGCCCGCAGTCGCTAGTTTCCCCTGCAATTGCGATCGACATCCGAGAGCAAAGTCTTGCCAATCCCGACTACACTTTAACCATTGATGATATATTGACTTGGGAAGGACAGCACAAACTTATAGAACCGGGAAATCTAGTTTTATTGTATACTGGCTGGCAAGAAAAATGGGATGACGAGGAAGCATTTTTTAACCGAGATGATCGCGGAATTTGCCACTTTCCCGGATTTGGCAAAGCAGCAACTCAATTTTTGCTAGAAGAACGCTCTATCGCCGGAATTGGAACCGACACCCACGGAGTAGATACCGGGCGAGATGAAAGTTTTGCGGTTAACAAATTGGTATTAGAAAAGCAGCGAATAGTCCTGGAAAATCTAGCAAATCTCGACTTGTTACCTGCGATTAACATCACTTTAGTGATCGGAATATTGCATCTTTTGGGAGGTTCCGGCTCGCCTGTGTCAGTGTTAGCTTTTGTTGCTTGATGCGGTAAAATTAGATTGAAAAAAGTCAAGTAAAAACCATCAGATTAATGACACAACTGCCCAAAGATCTCAACCAGGCGATCGCCCAATCCCGCATTGCAACCGCCGCCGCCCTCTCGGACGGCCAAACTCTACTGCAAGTCGAATTAGTATTTCCAGAAATCGCCCTGCAAGCACAGTCTATCACCGAACAATTTCTCCCAGAATTTGAGGAAATCTACCCCGGAGTAAAAGTCTTTTTTCCAGACACCGGTGCGGCCGCCCTCGCGCGCCGTGACTGGGGAGAAACACCGTTTAAAGTCACTGATTTGGGCAGCAGTCGCACGGCTGTTGAAGAGAAAATAGCACCGGAAGACGAACTGTTCCTGCTAGTGAACCCGGCGGCTGTAGAAGTGGCCCAAGTCGAAAAACTTTACATAGCTGCGGCCGGTCGCCCAGTAATTTTACTCAATCCGCGCCTCGAAGATGTTGCCACCATAGGTATAGGCTATGCGGGCCGCCAATTGCGCGATCGATTCCTCAGCAAAATCGAATCCTGCTACTACGTCAGACCCCTAGACTCTGCGGCTTTATTCCGCTGCTACCCCCAATCCTGGCAAGTCTGGCTGGAAACAAACAACGAATACCAACTAATTTCTGAAACCGCCCAAAAACCAGTCGGAGACGATTTAGAGCGGATTTTAGCCGCTTCTCTCCCAAGCCCAGATCCTGACTCCACCGCACCTGCAAAACCCGTAAAAAAGAAAGGTTTTTTGGCAGAGCTCCAGACATTCCTCAAAGCTTTGACTCAGTGACAATAGTTAAGGCTCGATCGTATTTTAGGGTGCGTCAGCTAGGATGATTTTCGACTTAATCCATCCGCTAATCCCTGACGCACCCGGCTCACCGTGAAATAACTCAAAACTTTGCCTCAGTAACAGCAGTTGCAGAAGCACAATTAACAGCTTGCCTGTGTTTGTATCAGTAGCTACGCAAACAGATATTGGCGAGCTTTACACGACATTTATACAAAGCAGTATAATGGGTGACACCCCTCCACCGTAAAAGAGGGGAGGCAAATAGCAGCAAAATCAAATGCTATAAGCTAGAGATGGGGGTTTTGAGTCAGGGAAGCGGATAAACACAATGGAGCACCGGCGCATTGTTATCGGGGACGTACACGGGCATTACGACGGGTTAATGACCCTGCTAGAGGCACTTGCCCCCGGCTTGGACGATCGCGTCTATTTTTTGGGAGACTTAATCGATCGTGGTCCCAAAAGCGCTCAGGTATTAGATTTTGTCCAGCAAAGCCCCTACCAAACTCTGCTGGGCAACCACGAACAACTCATGCTGGAGGCTTTGTCGGCGGTGCCGATGGATATGCGAGCGTGGCAATGTTGGCTTTACAGCGGCGGCGATGCGACAGTAGCGAGCTACAGAGATACAGGGATGATGCCGTACAAACACTTAGAGTGGCTGCAATCGCTCCCCACGTACCGGGACTTAGGGGACATCTGGCTGGTTCACGCCGGCGTACACCCCCATATGCCAATTGACAAGCAGTCGAGGGAACAACTCTGTTGGATTCGCAAGGAATTTCACACCATATCTAAACCCTATTTTCCCAATAAATTAATTATCACCGGTCACACGATCACCTTTACCTTTCATGGGGTCAGGCCCGGCGAATTAGTCAGGGGCGAAGGGTGGTTGGATATTGACACGGGTGCTTATCATCCCAAAAGCGGCTGGCTGACAGGACTTGACCTCAGCTACCGCAGAGTTTATCAAGTAAATGTATTTAACAATCAAGTCCGAATTTTGCCGTTTGACGAAGTTGTCAGGCAATTGAAGCCGCAGCCGATTGCACCCTCGGAATTTGCGATCGACCCTGTTGTTCCACAGCAGTGTTAAATCAATTTGTAGTTGTAGGGTGCGTCAGTTTAAGTTTGAGCGATTAAATCCAAATTGACCCGATCGCTGACGCACCCTACGAACTAGATTGATTTTTTAAGGAACCGCGAAGACGCGTTAGCGAAGTGGCGCGTTAGCGCTAGATCGCGAAGTAAGAAAAGAGAAGATAGCACAAGAGAGCGCCTGACGGATTTAAAATTGCTATGATCCCAAAAGCCTGCGGATTTCTAGCCTGTAATCCTCATTATCCAAACCTTCACCACTAGCAAGATCCGGATCTATAGCCTGCGAGATAGCAGCAATGCGATCGCCAGTAGCCGGGTGAGTGCTCAAAATGCTCGGAGGAGAAGGCTTGTTGAGCAACTTTTTCATAAAATCAACCATCCCAGATTGAGCGTAGCCCGCTCGCCCCATAGTTTGCAATCCCAACTGATCCGCTTCATACTCAGCTTGGCGGCTGTGAGGGCGACGCAAAGCCAGTTCCACCCCAATCTGAACCGCCTGAGATCGATCGAGACCAGTCGCCGAAGCTACACCTGAAGCTATGGCCATTTGACGCATTTGTTGAATCGCGTGGCGAGCATTAATGTGAGCGATTTCGTGGGCGATCACACTTGCCAATTCTGCCTCATTGTCCGCCGCTGCCATCAAACCTTTATTCACATAAACAAAACCGCCCATAGTTGCAAAAGCATTAATCGCGTCGTCGTCAATCACTTGAAAAGTATAAGGAATATTAGGGCGAGTGCTTTCTTGAGCGAGTCGTTGACCGATACGGTTGATATATTCTGTAGTGTCCCGATCGCGGTCAATCTTAAACTGGCTGTTCGTTAACTGCTGATTAATTTGTCGGCCAATAGTCACCTCTTGCCGATCGGACATATTCGACAATTGAATAACTTGAATGCCTCGAAAAATCAGTTCAGGCAAAGAAAATGCTTGAGTCGGTTCCGGGGAAACCACCCAGATACCCGCAGCCACAATCAGGGACAGAAACAGATAAATCCCCCGGCCACAAGTACGCCGGCAAGTCAACCAAAAACTTTTTAACATGAGTGATAGGTGCCAGAAGTTAGATAAAATTGTAGGAAAAACTCGAAAAGTCACTAAATAGGCAGACGTAATTTGAGGCTGCTTAGTTGCTATTCTAGCTTTTTGTCAATTTTTAACCGCCCCACCAGCTTCTGGGCGATCGGCAACTGGGCAACCAACCGCCCTCAACTGCCTTCTGCCTTATGCTTTAAGTGCCCAAGTCATGCGGATTTTGGGCGATCGTTGTGGTAATATCTTTTAGCTTCAGGACTTACACATCAATAAAGTATGTCATTGCCAGCGGTAGCTCAGCAATAGCAGCATCTGTTTTTCATCGATGTCTGCGTAAGTCCTGAGCTTGTAAACATACTCCTGTCGCTATCAGTATAATAGGCGATTATGAAAATTTTGGATTCTCAAGGCCGACTGTTCGGCAAACTCAGCATTCTAGACGTAGCTGCCGCTCTGATCGTACTGCTAGTTGCAGTCGGAATCTTCTTCTTTCCCGGCACTTCTGGCGGTTCCGTCGCCCAAGTCGGCACCAGTGTCAAACCTGTAGAGATTGATGCAATTGCGATCGGTCTCAAAGGAACAAACGTTCAAGATTTGTTCAAACCAGGTGATAAAATCAATGTGGTGATCCGCAATCAACCCTCCGGTCAGATTACCATCAAATCTGTCAAAACTCTCACCAGAACCCTAGCAGTTCCTCAGCCCAACGGCACTCTGAAAGCTCTCCCCGATCCCAGAGAAGAAGAAGCCTTCAGCAAAAATATGATGTTTACCTTAGAGGGAAAAGGTCAACTTACTGAAAATGGGCCGGTTTTAGGTAATACGAAAGTCAAAATTGGCACTACGTTAGAGCTTGAAGGCAACAAGTACATTTTCAACGCCAGCGTTATCGACGTGCGAGTCAAAGAATAATTAGTAGTCAGTTGTCAGTTGACAGTTGACAGTTGTCAGTGGTCATTGGTGTCAAATTCAGACTAAAATTCATGATAAATCTCGCTTCTAGCAGAGTCTAGATACCCCCTAGCCCCTTAAGAAAGGGGGGGACAAGAGTATTGTCAAAGTCAACCCCTACTCCCCTTATTAAGGGGGATTTAGGGGGATCTAGACTTGGATATAAACGAGAGATACAGAGGTCTTTAGGATTAAGTTGACATCTATGGGTAGTGGGGAATTAATCTTCCTTCTTCCCTCGAACCTGGAACCTCTATCCGTGACATCCGTTGGCATCCGTTAAAAAATTCGTTGCCGAACTTCTTCACCCTTCCGAAAGCAATTTTAAGTATTGCCGAATTAAGCCAATCGTGACAGCGGGAATTTCTAACTGCGGAGTCAAACCTACGTTTTCCAGAGGTTGAAAAACTTTGATTGCTTCGGGGTTGAGGTTGGCCAACCGCTGGCCGATATCGGGTCCGGTAAACTGCGATTTTTCTCCCCAAATAATCGCTGTCGGTGTTGTTAGCTGAGTGATGTACAGCGACAAATCAAAGCACAAATCTCCCCGCACAAAAGACAGGGCGGCATATTCTGCATTTGGTTCCAAAGCAGATGCGAGGTAAGCATCAACAATTTCTTGGTAAACGCGGCGGGAATCGGCAAATTGGCGCTGTTCTAGGAAGCTACGGATGCCGCCGTCTGTGGCGATTCCGGTACTGTATAGCAAGCGATCTAAAATCGGCGTACCCACTAGCTTAGCGAAGAAACTGGTGCCGTAATCTTGTCCGAAGTCCGACAAACCGCTGGGTATGGTCAAAATCAGGGATTTGAAGAGATCCGGCCGCGCGATCGCAGCTCGAATCGCGATCGCCCCTGTTAGCGAAGAAGCAATCACCTCTGTCGGACTGACGCAAGTTTTTTCGAGAAATTCGATCAACGTTGTGATATAATCTTCGACCTGATAATTTCTTGCCGGATGTTCCGATCGCCCCCAACCGATTAAATCAGGTGCTAAAATTCGATATTCTGCCGCAAAAGCCGGATAAACTTTCGACCATTCGTAGGCACTCGACCCGCCGCCAAAACCGTGAAAAAATACTAAGTTTGGTTTACTTTCCGAAGTTGAGGTCGGCAACCCCATCCAAGGCATTTTTTCAGCAGTGTAGTAGACCATTCTGCCGAGAGAAGTAACTATTGATCGCTGACCGAAGCCGAGGGGTACAAGCATAAACTAACCTCAATCGCTGTTATATTTTAGATTCTTTTCCGTCGCCCCGTCTTTGTTTAAAAAAATTGCAAAGCTGGTGGCGTTTTTGTAAAGATTGAGTAATGATTTAAATCTATTTTAGTACAGGTTAAGCGTGAAACTACAGACAGCAAGTAAGTTTTGCGATTTGGGCAATTCGGCTGTGTAGTTATTCTTACCCTTGCAAACTACCGCCGATCGGAGATAATAGCAAAATGATGGGTAAGACCCCTCACCAAAATAGAGTCTGTTCGCCAACCCCGAAAGCAGGCGCTCGGAAAGCAGGATTATTAGAACTCGCTTTCAGGCAGGCGGCAGGTTGGCCGACGCTCGCCAATCACGAATCATTAATCACGATATTTTGCGGAGCAGTGGCTTTTGAGGTCGAAAGTCTTTGTTGGAGGGCGGGCGATGGGGTTTCGATTCCTAATTGCAGGTTTGGCAATCACGAGCACCGCCGTTATCAATTCCCAAACACAAGAAACAACTAATCTCAGGGAGGTCTACTAAAATGCAACTGCTCAGGAAACGGGATCGCGAGGGTTTTATGGTTGATGCGAAAAGTCTTCAATCTGACGGGTTTGCAGAATTTGATACAGCCTGTCGAAGCATGGATTTAAACGGCAAAAAGTCTTTTGTTGCCATTCCAGAACGCTCAGGCGCAGCGTCTGAGGTGCGATCGCGCGCCACGGTACCGGCGATCGTCCGCGTAGCTTTAGAAGACTTGAAATGCTTTGAAGTAGTAGAACACCAGTTTGCACATTGGGGGGTGACTTTTAGCAATGCCGTCGCCATCCAACCTTCAAACCCAGCATTTTTCACGGGTTCTGGGGCAACAGTGTTAATGGGGGCCCCCAAAAGCGGACTGATAGAAGTAACTTTTAAGTATCCAGTTCGCTGGGTGTCAGGACTTGTCACCAGTTCGCGACGAACTGTTTTATCTGCTTGTGACATTGACGGCAACCCAATTGTTCAGGATGAAATGCCGGCGCCCAATCTGGTCGGGTCTAATTCTCCCATCGCCCCTAAGGCTCCCCTGCGCGTAAAAGCTCCGAATATTCATAAAATTACTTTTTACGCTTTTGACGGTCAGCTAATAGTCGATGACTTGATGTTGGGATTTTAAAGCCATACCATAAGTAGCATCCCAAGTCTGCAAACCTTCGAGAAGGGCATTGCGGACTAAAGCTTCTGGTTCCCGACTCAGCATCAGGCGAAAGCACTCGGCAGCGCGGGAACGGGCGATCCTCTTCGAGGGCTCCGCTAACGAACTTTTGACAGAGCTCACAGGGCCAAACCCACCCCGATTCACCAAATCGGTCATTTGCCGCACAGCAATCAAACGCTTCACGGGGTCAGCATCAGTCAAATCCGCCAGAATGCGCTCGATCGCCACTTCATCTTTTGCGGCCCTCCGACTCAACCCTTGCCGCAGCAACAGCCCTGCAATCGCGATCATGCCCAAATTCTGCAAAATCACGCTCAAAGCCATCCAGTGGCTTTCGGAGTCCGCCCAAATCGCCAAACTCATGTAAGCGCCCAAGGTAGCAATGCCACCCGTACCCACCGCTAAAACAAATCGGCGGTTCGGGCCCTGCCAAAATTGCTCGCCTTTCGATCGCAGCAATTGCCAGTCCCACGACTGCCCTCGGTAAACCAGCATCATCGCTGCTATCCCCAGGCCTGTGGAAAACAGTAACTCACTGTTCCACAACCCCCAAACTCCTGCCAGGGTGACAACTGCCAGCCAACCTTTTGCTCTAGTCAAACGCTCTAGCAGCCACTTGAGAAGAGCAGTAGAATACACAGGCGATCGGGCCCCCTCGCTCTTGCCATCTACCCTCCGGCGTCTTGTTTTGCCAGTTCGGCTTGTGGCTGCTGGGGTTCCCGGCGGGCGATCGTCCGAACTAAATTCCCTCAAAGCTTGGCCCTGAGTCATTTCTAAGGACAATTCGCTCAAGGGGAGCGATTCGAGTTGCAAAGTGCGATCGGGTACTTTCACAGGCGATCGATTCAGCTTGGTGGTAGTTTTTCTAACTTGATTCATACTGACTTTTTTGAAAAATAACTTAAAGTTATCCAGGCGTTTTTAGCACTGATTTAGATTCTCGGTAAACAAGAGTCGTAGACTCTATGATACCGGAAATTTAAACCCCTGGCGAGTACCGCAACGGCGCCGAATTCCGAGAAATCATTACCAAAAATATGGCTATTGAAGATTTTTGAGAAAAGCACCACAGGTTAACAACAAATATTTTTGCATCACTCTTGAGACAGAAGGTCGATCGAAGTTAAGCTGATGGCAAAAAATCGAAATTTTTTAATTTCAGAAAATAGGGGAATTTTAAGTGATTCAATTCATCCGCCAAGAAATGCACGACGAAAATTTAGCCTTTTGCCGGCTGGCTGGGAATGTCGCTGCTACCCCGGTGTCAGATGAGGCTGGGTTCAGCTTGACCGCTAGCTGGACGAACCGCAGCCTCTTGGCTGGCCCAGAATCCAGACAGTCTTGGCGGATGATTAATAGCAGGAGCATTCCTAAACTGCTAAGATTTTTGAATTAATGGGAGTTGAGTTAATTAAACCGGGTTCTGCTAAAAAGGAGTCCCGGATGCTCATGGGCAGGGGTTCGATGGCGGGAGCATCTCAAGTCGGGTAAATTAACCGTCATTCTTGTAGAGGCGCGTTCACGCCCGATCGGCAATATCAGCCAGATATCGGCGTCAAACTGCCCCGCCACCTAGCATATTATGGTTGATCGACCGGACTAGATAGCAGGAAAGCCATCATCCGCGTTTCAACCCGTAAAGCAGCAAGGCAAACAACCGATCGCGCGATCGTGTTCGGCAAGTGCGGAGGCTGGAAAAACAGCGGCTTTTGACCAAACTCAGACAGCACTGCTGCCCCAAAGTGTGTCTGCGGAGGTTAGGCTAGTGAAGAGAAGAAAAGAATAGTTACGATCGAGACTTGATGAGTCTACCTTGTAATTTATTGCTCAGTTGTCAAGCCCAAAAGTTTTGCATTCTCGCGATGAGCGAGACTCTTGGTACTTCCAACAAGTGGGGAACTCGACCGTCAAAGAACTTGGGTTTGATGGTAAAGCCCTTAGTAATTGTAAACACCTTACCCATAACTCGCCGGAACAATCTTGCAAGAAAACCCATGTCTAGTATGCAAAACCAATTCACGGTTCACTTCTGGGGCGTTAGAGGTAGCATAGCGTCTCCCGGGGCAGAAACAGTACGTTACGGGGGCAACACGCCCTGTGTAGAAATGCGAGTGGGTGACAGTCGCCTAATTTTCGATGGCGGTACTGGATTGCGGGTTTTGGGACAAACTCTCCTGTCCCAGATGCCCGTAAAAGCTCATATGTTTTTTACTCACTCTCACTGGGATCACATTCAAGGATTCCCATTTTTTGTCCCAGCTTTTATTCCTGGGAACTGCTTTCACATCTATGGGGCTATTGCTCCTAATAAGGCTACTATCCAGCAGCGCCTCCACGACCAGATGTTGCACCCCAATTTTCCGGTGCCCCTGCAAGTTATGGGGGCAGACCTGAAATTTAACGATATAGAAGTGGGCCAACCGCTGGAACTCGGAGAGATTAAGGTGGAAACTGCTTTGTTGAACCATCCGGGGGAAGCTATAGGCTACCGCGTCAACTGGCGGGGGTATTCGGCTGCTTACGTGACTGATACCGAACATTTTCCTGATCGTTTAGACGAAAATGTGCTGCATTTGGCTCAGGATGCTGAGGTGCTGATCTACGACGCTACTTATACCGATGAGGAGTATTATGCCGAGAAGAGTAGCAAGGTCGGCTGGGGACATTCGACTTGGCAGGAAGCGGTGAAGGTGGCAAAGGCTGCTAATGTCAAAAAGTTGGTGATTTTTCACCACGACCCCCTGCACAATGACGAGTTTTTAGACAAGGTGGGAGAACAAGTGGCTCAAAGGTTCCCGAATAGTTTGATGGCGCGGGAAGGTTTGTCGTTACAGTTGCTGCCTCCTGATAACGATTTGTCTGAAGCGTCGGTGCAAGCGCCTCAAGTTCATGTCTGATGGATTCGAGATTGCCAGATGGTTCTGAAATCTTGATCAGTGAAATCTGACATTTAAGCGAGGGCTCACCTCACTCAAAGACGGATACCGTGCCACGTACTTCAGTCGGGGAAAACCAAAAAGTTTAGACCAAAGTTCAAGCTTCCAGATTTATCTGTGGAGTCAATTCTAAAATCTAACATCTAAAATCTAACATCGACTGGCGATCGCAATCTGGCTAAGTATGTCAAAATCTTAAGCGTGTGGGTAACTTCTTCTTGTACCGCTGCTCTGACTCCAACTTCTGTTGCCTTGGGAAACTTTGATGGTTTGCACCTAGGGCATCGACAAGTCGTGCAGCCAATTTTAAATCGATCGCCTGGGCAAAATTCTGCGACGGTTTTTGCGTCGGGGCAAAACTTGCGCTCAAACGCTGACACAGATGAAAATTTGGAAAGCGAACCTCGGGCGACCTGCTACAACGACTCAGCAGCACCGCCGGATAGAGCCGACAGCCATAATTTCGAGGGTTTGATAGGCCCTAGGGCCGACGGCAACAGCCTCTCTGGGATCGATTCTGATGGGGTCGATAAATTTTACGGCACTGTGGTGACATTCGATCCGCACCCGCAAGAATTTTTTACGGGTCAACCGAAAAAACTGCTGACACCTCTGGCAGAAAAGGTAGAATTGCTTGCAGCAATGGGCGTCGAGCAACTTGTGCTGCTGCCGTTTGATCGAGAATTGGCGGCTTTGACTGCTTCTGAGTTTGTCGAGGAAATTCTGGTGCGGCAACTAAAAGCGAGTCGAATTAGTGTGGGAGTTGATTTTCGGTTTGGACGGGGACGCGCTGGAACGGCGGTGGATTTGCAGTCGATCGCCTCGGGTTACGGTATTGATGTTGCTCTTGTACCCCTGCACAATTGCGGTGAGGGCGATCGGATCAGCAGTTCTGCCATCCGCGAAGGTCTGGCATCCGGCGACCTCACAAGAGCGAATCAGTTGCTGGGGCGACCTTACAGTTTAGTCGGGACTGTGGTTGGGGGACAGCGGCTGGGCAGGACGATCGGATTTCCTACTGCCAATATCGAACTGCCGCCGGAAAAATTTTTGCCCTGTTTTGGCGTGTATGCGGTGCGAGTCTCGGTAAAGCATGGATGGGAAAAGATGAAAGATGGAAGTTCTTCCTATCAGCAGGAAAATCCCAAATCTCTAATTCCCGGCGCAGCATCAAATTTATCTTTTGTCAATGGGGTGATGAATGTTGGCTGTCGCCCGACGGTAGACGGTCAACAACCCACTGTGGAAGTTCACCTGTTAGATTGGTCTGGGGATTTGTACGGTCAAACCTTGAGCGCGAGTTTGGTAGAGTTTTTGCGGCCCGAACAAAAATTCGCTTCTCTGGATGCTCTCAAAACTCAAATTCAGGCAGATTGCGATATTGCTAGAAGCCTCTTAACTGCTAAAGTCTAATAATTATGTGATCTAGAACCGGCGATCGGTTTTAAAAATGGTGCAAGATGAGTCAGACTAAATTCTAGTTGTACAAATCCGAAGTCCACAAGGCAAAGACTCAAGATTTGGGCAATTTGATGTTTGATCAACAATTAGCAACTAGCAATTAACAATTAGAAATCAGGGATATGAGACAACATATTGAACGGCTCAAACAAAATTTAGGCAAGACTATTGTTGGCAAAGCCGATGCTATTCGCTTGGTATTGGTAGCGGTGCTTTCGGGCGGACACGCGCTGCTTGAAGATGTGCCGGGTGTGGGAAAAACGCTGCTGGCGAAGTCTTTGGCGCGATCGATCGATGGCAAGTTTCAGCGGATTCAGTGCACTCCCGATTTGTTACCGACGGATGTCACCGGTACTAATATTTGGAATCCGCGCAGCGGAGAGTTTGAGTTTTTGCCAGGGCCAGTTTTTGCTAATGTTTTGCTTGCTGATGAAATCAATCGGGCGACGCCGCGAACTCAGTCAGCTTTGCTGGAAGTGATGGAAGAAAAGCAAGTGACAGTAGATGGAGTTTCTCGAAATGTGCCGACGCCGTTTTTTGTGATTGCGACTCAGAACCCGATCGAATATCAAGGAACTTTTCCGCTACCGGAAGCGCAAATGGATCGGTTTACTTTGTCTTTGACATTAGGCTATCCCGCTGCGTTGGAAGAGTTGCAAATGTTGGAACGGCTTTCTGATAGTTTTGCAGTGGAAGATTTGCAGCCTTGTATTTCTTTGGAAGAAGTGCAGGAATTGCGCCGTTTGTGCGCTGGTGTGAAGGTAGAAGCGTCTTTGAAACAGTATATTGTAGATTTGGTGCGATCGACGCGGGAGGATGAGGAGATTACTCTGGGGGTGAGTCCCCGGGGTGCGGTGGCTTTGCACCGGGCGTCCCAGGCTTTGGCATTTATGGAGGGCCGGGATTTTGCTACTGATGATGATGTTAAGTATGTGGCGCCGCACGTACTGTCTCACCGTTTGATTCCGGCGGGCGGAAGGAGGGCTAAGGCAATTGTCGATCGATTATTGCGATCGGTTCCTATTCCTTAAAAAGTTTGTAAGTAGGTTACTTTAATTAAAGGAACAGGCAAGATGCCTGTTCCACAAATAATTACAGCTTAATTAAAGGAACAATTAATTTTCTTGTGGGGTGGGCATCCTGCCCGCCCTTGAAAGACTTATTAATAATGCAATACGGTTCAGTTAGCGCTTTCAGACGAATTTCATTTCACGCATTTATGAGAGTTCCAGACTTGTGAAAGGAAATCAGATTATTCTTATCTGAACCGTATTGATTAATAATGGTGCAATATGTCAGTTAATCCATAGGTTTTGCACCATTCTCAAGCGCTCTCAAACAGCCCCACTAATTTTTTTGCCTCTAAATCAACATTGTGTTGTTGAGCAACCCGCTCTGCTCCTGTTTTCCCCATTTGTTCTAGCTTTTCTAAAGGTGCTTCCAATACCGCGCGCATCGCCACGGCTAATGCTTCTGCGGAACCGGGAGGAACTAACCAACCGCAAACACCGGGTTCTACGAGCTCCGGGATGCCAGCAACATAAGTGCTAATTACGGGCCGATTAAGAGCGAGGGCTTCCATAATTACGACGGGCAAACCTTCAGCAAAACTCGGCAATACCATTGCCCGTGAAGCTAAAATCTCTTGCTGAACTCGATCGCCACTGGCCCAGCCGGTAATTTCTATATGGTTTTGCAGGCCGAGTTGCAGAATCTGCTTTTCAATATCCGATCGCAGCGGCCCGTCTCCTACCAGTACCAACTTAAACTCTAATCCTTGAACTGCTAGCAATTTAGCAGCTTCTAGCAATAACAAATGACCTTTTTGTTCGCTGAGCCGCCCAACACAAGCTAAGCGGGGCGCTGCGGGTACAGGGACGTAAGGTGCAGCTAAAAATGCAGCATCTACGCCGCAGTGTATGACGTGAATTTTTGACCAAAAAGTGCGATCGCACCACCGAAAAAGCTGACTTTTACCGAAGGAACTAACCGCTGCTACAAAGGTCGATCGTTTAATTTTTTCGTCTAAGGAAAGAAGTGTGGCTTTATCAAATTCTTCAGGGCCGTGAACCGTGAAACTGTAAGTCGGGCCGCCAAGCACGCGGCACAGCATTGCAACTGTTGTCGAATTTGTCCCGAAATGAGCGTGAACGTGTGCTGTACCGGATTCTGCAAACCAATTTAAAAGAATGCAAGCTTCTGCTAAATAAGCTAGATGCAGCAAAATCCCCCGTTCCGAGTGCCAGCCAACTTTGAACATTAACCGCACAGCTTCGAGGAATCGAAGGGGCCTAGTTGCGGCAACGCGGAGCAAACCCCACGCTAGGCCTTGTGCCCCAACTCCGAGGATGACTTTGGTCAGTTCTTGTTCTTGTTTGTCTGCGCCGTCTACGAGTTCGGACTCGCACGATCGGATGGAGTAACGCCCGACTTTGAGGCCGCAGGTTTCGACTGCTAGGAGTTCTCTGCGGACGAAGCTGTGGCTGACTTTGGGGTATTGGTTGACTAGATAGGCGATGTTCATTAATCGGGGAGAATTTTTTAGGGGAAAGCTGAGATTAGTTTAGCCTTATGGGGAAGTGAAGGGCGATCGCTTTTGGTGGGATGGGTGCGGTAGGGGCGATCGGCGGGGATCGTTACTCGCGATCGTGCTGTTCCAGACGCTCATATTTTTTGATAACGTCATTTCTTACCTCTGTAATTCTGAGTTTTACAACATCACCAAGAGCGAACGGAACCGACTTTTTATAAATTTCTTCTGTCTTCCCAAGCTTGGAGCCATTTACCTCATAGGCTATCGTAGTTTTAGTTTTTTTACTGTCTATAACTTTGGTCACCATTTCTAAAACTTTAGCTTCTACAATTTGACCTTTACAGAATGTATTGGCTTGCTCAGATTGAGGAAGTTTGACAGGAGGTGAAGTAGTGATACGGGCTGCTTCCTGGTTTGGGGGAGGTGTTGAAGCTCGTCGCACAGGGCGCGAGCCTCCGGGCTTCTCTATTACCTCCAATGGTGTAGGTAGTACGCGCCGAGTTTTATACTCGTTCGGATCGCCGTCCAATGGTTGTTGTTGGCGTTCAATTTCCATGTAACGTGTTTTATTTGCTGAAGGACTATCTTGCCAACTCAGCATCGCCAAGAGCATTTGAATCCGTTCAATATCTCTGAAATTACCAGTTTGCCTAATATTTACCTGCACGTAATTTTCAAAATCTCTTTGATAATCAGGGTTCTCTTCAAAGTCTTCGCCAAGTGCCCACTTAAGACCGTCGAATAAGCCGCTGTATCGTATGTTACGCTTGCTGAGATACAATTTAGACTCAATCTTCACCGCTCCCATTCCCAAGGGTTTACCCATGCCTAATGACAGGCGATATTTTTCATTTTTAGCAATATCAAGCACCCATAATAACGCCCCAAGTTCTACATCAGTCAAATTTTCAAAATAAATAGTAAATTGAAAATCAACTCCTGGCTTTATTGGCTGAATTTGTGTTTTTTGCGTATCAGAGACATCATCAGGATTGTCATGTTGAATTGCCGGAGATGAGCCTTGATGCCAGTAAAGTTTATGTCCCCGGAGCGCAGTATCTTCTTCGGGCTTACTAGCATAGTGTTTCAAAGCATTTTTAGCATGACTGCTTTGAACTAAGTAGTGTTGAAAAGTAGTTGGTTTAGGACTGGCGAGAATTTTGGGTGTGATTGTGTTTTTACTTAACCATATATCAGAGGTAGCGTTGTCACAAATCCCATCACTGATGAATACTCTCCCAGAACGAGTTTTTGCTGGTTTTTCTCCAGGTTGCTTATCTTTGATAAATCCAAAGATAGCATCAGCTAAGTCTATTTTATCCGACTTGCCTAAACCGTCAGGAATAAAATCTACTGCTGAAGCAGCTTTTCCATCATTTTTAGGAGAATATGGAATGCGAAAATTAGGACTTTGACCAAATAAAGTCACAATTTTCCCATTTTGTGGCTGACAGTAAAAGATAGGTCTGCTATCTTGTAAAACACCTAAATTACTATCAAACGGATTCAACTTTTGAAAGTCAGTTAGCGCATCGCAGTAATGCTGAATAGCAATCGGGTCAATTTCTAATCTCTTCAGACTTGGACTCTGCTGAAATACTATACAATGATTGCGGCGGGTCGTTTTCTTAGATGAGTCATCACTTTGTTTCATATTACCGCTGGTGACTAACATCCCGTTATTCATTGGATGAGTATGAGGCGGGCTAACATCCTCTGCAAAAAAACGGTTAGTCTTATTTTTATTGATATCCCTAAAGCGAACTGGGATGTACTGAGGTAAATATCCAAGCTCATCCATGCTGATTAGTCTAGGAAAATCAGCAGTTGATAAATCTTCCTCTTTAACCAAAGCAAATGTAACACCTTTGAGAGATTTTGCAGGACAAACAAACCAGCGATCGCCTTCTTTTTTGAGATAACCCGCTTTGACATTTTGAGGATTTATATGTTGCTTGTATGCTTGAGCTAAAGAATCATCATTTTCAGTAGTGGCAACTGCCCGAAAGAAAAAATGTTGCCGATCCGATACTCGCTCTATCTTGCTAAAGCTAATAATTTCAACAAGCGTTCTTAGCATTCCGCGCAAGCTACTACCAGGAATTACAGGCTTTTGGACTTTCGCAGTAGGATTGGTATAGAAAAAGTCGGGCAAATCTTTAGCTTCCGTTTCCTGTTTAAATTCTTCTGTCGTTAATCCGCAGCGAATGTATAGAGGTGATGAAGTAGTTAAAGTACAGTATATTTTGCCCGTGTGACGTTTTGGTTCGTAACAGTTACTGTTGGGCAGATAATCTTCAGTCACTTCTACAACTCGATCTGGTAGTTCGATAAAATTGTATGGGGCGATCGCCTGCCGATTTTCTGGGATTTGTCTCAAATGTTTCGGAGCCATACTAAATCCTCAATATTCCTAGTTTTTGTGAGTCTTTAAATCAACAAGACGGCTGAGATATATCCGAGCTACACCTGTATCATCGTGAGTAATATAATGATGTACTACAAGACGCACTGGACGGTTTTTTCCATCAAAAGTAATACTTGTTAAGGGCACAGCGTGTCTGAGTCCTTGAGAACCATCAGAAAGTAAGGTAAAGCCTTCTCTCTCTTTTCCCTGCGTTCCATAAAGAATTTGGCTTTCTATAATTTTATCCTGTTCTGACTGAGCGATGAAACGCCCTTTCCACTTCCCTCCACTCTGCCAAAGAAAGACTTCACCATTTTCACCAAATACACGACATTGTTGCAATGTCAATAACCCCAGCTTGGGAAAATCAACATTAAAATCCGGTTTGTGAAATACCTTTTCAGCCGTTATCAACATTCCATTATCAAAACTGCCCCAAATTACCCCATCCTCAGCATGAGCTAACAAATAAGGTAGCTGATAAGACTTGGCTTGCTCCTCTAGCCAAATATGCAAAGCATCGTCATCCGCAAATTCTTTAACTTCTCCCGAACAATCGATCGCATTCTTCATACCTCTACCTCCTTTTCTAAATGTGCCCACAATTCTTTAACAAATCCTTCGAGTTTATCTCTAACTGACTTTTCCGACTGAGTTGGGTTGATTGAATCGATAATTTTTAACTCATCATTTGCTTCATAAATTGTCCATTGTTGCGGATTGTCTGGATGATGCCAGATTAAGTCTGCCTTAATTCCTTTTAAACGTCCTCTGCCAATACTGCTTTCACCTCCTACAGGTAAATCGCTTGTCCACAAATCTTTCAACAATAGTAACAGCAATCCTATTTCATACTTTTCGGGCTTGCGTAACTCTAGCTCAACAGTGACAAGGGTTTTATCGCCACCAAATATAGGTTGTTCCTCAAATAGTGCGCCGTGATATGCACCTCCGGTAAAGCGATCGATCGCAATTCTAGTTTGTACTAATTCAGTGGCATTTTTAATGACTTTCTCGCGAACAACTAATCGGCTTGATTGTGCTTCCTTCCCCTCAACAAAACCAAATAACTCCTTCACAAGTGTGGAACTACCGCCCAGCGTGTTAACAATTCGCTCGGCTCGATGGCGCAATACTCCTGCTAAACTCGTACCGGATAATACTGGTTCTGGATTAGGTGAATCTGGTTGATGAGATTTCAAGTGTACGACATCGGGAGCTCGTCCCGTAGAATCTTGACCGGAACGGATGAGGAGAGAACCGACTAATTGGAATTGAGCGTGGATGACGAAGCGATCGCGCCGATCGCTCTCATTCTCTAATGATACTCCCAGCGCTGTCGCAATTGACGGATAAGTTGTGCGATCGGGCAATAAATCTGTGCGCCAATGTTCAAAATTTAACCAGGCAGTGCGATCGCCCGGATCTTCGAGGTTAAAGTTCCAAACTTGCCACTCTTTGACATGACAGCGACCAAAACCGCGCCGCTTTTTCATGCCAATGCCGATTTCAGCCTTTTCTAAGCCTTGTAAGGCTAATGCTAAACAATTAATTAATGCTTGCTGTTCTACAGACTTTTTATCCTTCTCTACCAGTAATTCAAAGGAAAGTGGAAATTTGGTTCCTGCCGCTAACAGTTCCAAATCGTATTTATGACCTGGTTTTGCCGTGCCAGTTATGGCTTCAATTTCTACACCATCTCTTAATTCCACAGTGGGAATAGTGCTGCTGATAGCATCATTGATAATTAATGGACTTTGTTCGCCATCAGGATCGCGACGAGTACCACCAAATAAGCGAGTAGCCCGATCGCCATTTTGTTCCTCTACACCATATCCGTCTTGGTACTCCCGCAAGTAGTTACGCAGAGCACCTGCAATGGATGAACCAATTAACAGCCCGCAGTCACTCACAGTATCTCTCAGCAATGCGATATCCGTTGGACTATCAGCGTCACCGCTTCCCAAGCAAGTCGGCGTATCTAAGATTAACGTACCCCGTACAATGATACGTTTGGCGATCGGATGCTGATTGCGGTTTAGGCGTTCTTGACTCATTATTTTTTCTCCTTAGTTGCCTTCTTTGCCACTGCCATAATCAGCCGCAGCGTGTACTTTTGGGCTAGCTTATCTTCTTTGGCGCGATCGTCATTAAAATTGCGCTCAACATCAGCAATTTTTACTTCTGTTATGCCCTCAATCCAATCTGTCGGATTCTCTAACCACTCGTCAAGCTGTTTTCTGAACGATTTATTACCAATTTTTGTGCGTTCAAATTGATTTCTGGCATTCGATGGTAAGTTATTTAGCAGCGAAATAACTAAACTACAATCCCCGTTAGGAAGTGCTTGTCGTGCAACAGACTGTAATCGTGACAGTTGGCTGTTACTGATGCCCTCATCCAAGCTTAAACGTCCCACCCTTGTTTGAAGATATTGTTCAAGCTTTTGTTCTAACAATCTTTGTGCCATCTGTTCAGCTAAAAGATGCGAACCTTCTTTTTTTAAGCAAGGTAAGCTAGAGCTACTAGATGACTTAGGTAAACTGACTAAAAACTTTTCTTTTTTTAAGCAGTTGACAGCAACTCGTCCAAAACCGTCTTCTGTTCTCTCTCCAATTCCCCGATATTCTAGTTGTTGAATTTGTGCTTCATCAATCTCAAAACCTTCAAAAACGATCGCAGTTCCCGCCGCTAATGCTGGTACTTGAGGTAAAGGCAATCCCCATTTACGGTTAAATCCACCAATCAAAGTGCTACTAGCAAAAATATTGCTAGGTTCAGGTAATGAGATATTTAATACTTCCTCTACAGCGTGTTTAATTAATATTGGGTCGGCTACAGGCTGACCAGATTCATTTCTTAAAAGCGTGTCGCTGAAAAGTGTAATGCTTAAAATTTCCTCATTTTCACGGTCTTCTGCTGGAATTCCTACTTCATCCCAACGATCGAGAATTTTTAAGTCTATAATTTTGGTATATCCGTAGCCGGCGCTTTGAGAACCGCCTAACCAGAGGTTTGGTTCGGTGACTAATAACATCTGAAGTGCGATCGCGTCTCCATCTTCGCAGAGGATGACTGATTGAAATGTTTGTCCTGCATCTAGGGCATCGTAACGAAAGAGTTCACCTTGATTGTCCGTAGAACGTCCTTTTTGGCGATCGCGAAAATTATGAATATTAATCCGCCGCTTTTCTTTGTATCAATACTCCGGACAGTTTTTAAAGAGGGATGCGACGCCTACGGCAAGCAACGCTTACGCAATAAATCACAGAAGC